>CAZCCA010000039.1:0-5903 GCA_964497215.1 uncultured Candidatus Peribacteria bacterium
TTTGGATTTGTTGTAACTACTTGTTCTTCATAATAACTTGCAACTACTTGTATTCAAACATGTTCAGTTCAGGCAAAGAAAAGTCATTGTCATACTGCTGCATTTAGTAGTATATATTTTTCTTGTTCTGTAAGTTTGTATACATTTTGTAGAGCATCAATTGAAGCACTAGATTGTTTTAAAAGTAGCTGAATAGATGAATTTGTCATTATAGGTTTTCAGTATTTACTACCTATAAAGTCTTCTACATCTTGTGTAATAGTAGTAATTCATAGATTATACTTTCTTGCTCTTTTTACTAATCAAAATAAAAATTTAGCTGAATCATCATGTTGCATTATATTCCAAGCTTCATCAATAACTAGCATTCTTTTTTTATTACTAGACCTTACTTTGTTCCATATATGATTTAAAACTACATACATAGCAATAGGTCTCATCATATCTGATAAATCTCTAACTGAAAAAACTTGTAATCATTCTGATAAATCAATATTTGTTTTATTTGAAAATATTCATGAAAAAATACCAGTTGTATATTTTTCCATTCTAGTAACTAAACTAGAAGCTCAATCCATAGTTTCAAGCACATCTTGTAAATCTTTCATTACTGGAATATCTTTTCATTCTATATTATCATCTTCCATTGTAATTCATTTTAGACTATATGTAGTTATAAGTCATTTTTCTATAATTGATTCTTCTTCTGCTGTTAGTTTTCAAAGCATAAGTGACATTAAACCTATTAAATCAACAACTGCATTTCTAAGTAAATCACCTGGTTTTTCATCTTTATCTTTCATTCAAAGAGGTAAATCAAAAGGATTTATT
Source organism: uncultured Candidatus Peribacteria bacterium (assembly GCA_964497215.1). GTDB lineage: Bacteria > Patescibacteriota > Gracilibacteria > BD1-5 > UBA6164 > UBA6164. The sequence continues at coordinate 832 of CAZCCA010000039.1, forward strand.
CTTTGATTTGAGTTAAGAGATACATCTAAATAACTTCATCATACTTGTTCAATTAAGGCATTATATTCATTTTCTGGATCTATAACTATTACATCTGTTCATATCATTAAGCTTCTAAGAATTTCAAGTTTAACAGCAAAAGATTTACCTCAACCTGATTTTGCAAAAACAGTCATATTTGCATTTTCAGTTTTAAATCTATCAAAAATTATAAGTGAATTATTATGAGTATTTATTCAATATAATATTCAATCATCATGAGTTAAAGTACTTGATGTAAATGGAAATGCTGTTGAAAGTCATCATGTTGACATATTTCTATAAACTCAAAGTTCATCTTTACAAAATGGTCATGTGGAAATAAAAGCTTGTTCTGATCTCAAATAACTTTGTTTTTGTAATACATTTCTTCAAGCTAATATTGTTTCAATATCTTTTCATACTTTATTTAATTTTTCTTCATCTTCAGCATAAACAGTAAAATATAGTCAAAAATGAAAATATTTTTCTTCTCATCTAGTTAGTTTATATCTAAGTTCTTCTACATCTTGTATTTGTGCTTCAATAGCTGGATCATTTAATAATCATTTTTCAGCCATCATACTTCTTTCAGAGTGAAGTTGTGTTAGCCTCTTTTTTAAAAATTTTTGTACAAATGCAGATTCAATAGGGTATATAAAAAGACTCATATCAAATTTAACATCCCAATTTATTATTGGTGATAACCAGTTTCATTCTAAAAAACTAGGATAAGCATATACAAAAAATGTTTTTACATATGTATCATTTATTTTTAGTTTATTTGGAAAAACTTTCATATATGCAGGAGAAATAGCATCTTTTACATATGCTAGAGCTTCTTTGTATTCTTTTTCTATTTCTAAAAGTTTTTTATCTTCTGATTTATTCGTCTTTTTTTTCTTATCTTCTTTTTTAATATAAGAATAAGTATCTCAGTCTATTCTTTGTTGAACTAATGTTAGTAATTTGTTTTCTTTTTCCACAAAAAAAATGATTATAAATTATTTAAACTTATAATCATTTTATCTTTGCAAATACTTTTGTAAAGTAAGCTAAAGTATTTTTACTTTACACTTTGAAAATTATCTTTTTAATAATATATTACCAATTCCATTCAGTTATGAAATCTTTTTTAATTTCTTCAGGAAAATCATCATTAGCATTAAAATCTTTTGGTTTATAATGAATAGTTGCAAGTGTTACATCATCTAATTGTACAGGGTTATATCACATAAATTTTGATAATTCTATAGTAATATTATTAAACACACTTCTTGCTGATTTATAATCTTTTCAATTAACATTAGGTGAATTTTGTATACATTCTTCAAGTCTATCTTCTAAAAACATTTGTTCTGTACCATCTTTTACTGGTTTATTAATTGCTTCAGTAATACCATCACTATACATAACTATAATATCATTTTCTTCAAATTTTATTTCTTGTTCTTTTAGAAGTTTACTAGCATTTTTTACCATTCAAAGAGCAATTCATCATGATTTAATTCTAAAAGTTTTATTTTGTTTATATTTATAAATCATTAAATATTCATGTCATGCTCAAGTCATAAATAATCTTTTTTCTTTTGTATTCCATCTAACCATTAATAAACTCATAAGTAAGTTTGCCTTTATTCTAGGTTTTAAAATAGTATTAGCATTAGCAACTATACTTGCTCAATTTTGATATACTTTTGCAAATCAACTTATTAATGCATTTACCATTATCATTATAAATCATGCTCATACTCAGTGTCATGTAGCATCTGCTACATAAATATAATAGTTATCTCATTCATGTATAATATCAAATGAATCTCATCCTATTTCTCAGGCTGGTTTTGATTTGATAATTACATCTAAATCTGGAACTTGTACCAGTTTTTTAGTAAGCATTTTTCATTGTATTTCTTTACCTAGTTCTACTTCTGATTTTATTTCTTTACCATGAATAAATTCATCTTTTATATTTTTTAAAGTATTAAGAGTTTTAGCAAAAAATGAAAGAGAGTAGTTTAAATGAGGATTTAGAGTTTTTTTAAATTTAAGATTAGTATCTTTTAGATTTCATACTAAAAAGTTTTTAATAGTATGTTCTAGTTTAATAATTGGGTCATGAAAAAATTTTTTTACTAATGTTAAAATAACTATAAATTCTATAGCTATAAGTACTGTTATAGTATAAATTTTTGTTTCTCATTCTAGATTTAAAAAGTCTTTACCAAGAAGAATTAATACTAATGGATTAATCATTAATATTATTAATACTATTGCTTGGAAAATGATAAAAAATCATTTCATATTTGTTTACTTATTTATATTTAATATAACTAGTTTTAATTTTATTATATATTTTGATTTAATGCAAATTTTTAAGCTCTTATTTTTTATTTTTTAACATTAGTTTTATAAGTAGTTTTGATAAACAATAATTGATAGTTATAATCTATGTATATTTAAAGTCCATAAAAATTAATAAATGGCTTTATTAAGCAATTTAAACTCGTATACAAAAATTGAACAAAAAATATTAAATTTTAAACAAAAAATAAAATATGTGAACATCTAATACGATTACAACAATAGACATTTGAAGTTCAAAAATAAGAACTGTTATTTGATATTTTGAAGAAGAAAATAAAGATGACTTTCATATATTATGAGTATGAATTTCACATTCTAATGCTATTAGAAAAGGGAATATATTGGATATGGAAGAATTTAAAAATAATTTAGATTATTCTCTTGCAGAAGCTGAAAAAATGGCATGAGAACAAGTTTCTTGAGCTTATATTTCATTTAATTCATCTTCATTTGAAGTATTTAGAAATAAATGAGTTGTAGCAGTTACTGGTTGAGAAGTATCAGAAGAAGATATTGATAGAGCATTAGAAATGGCTAAAAATTGAGTTGATTTACCAAATAAGGAAATACTAAAAGTTATACCTGAACATTTTAGTGTAGATTTGGAAGAATGAATTAATAATCCAATTTGAATGGCTGCAAGAAAATTGGAAGTTGTATCAAATATATTTTCTATGAACTTAAATGTTTTAAATAATATAAAAAAAGCAGTTTGAGATATAGGTATAGAAATATATGATATATATCCAAATCTTCTTAGTGCACCTGAATGAGTTTTATCAAAAAGACAAAAAGAACTTTGAGTTGTTTGTATAGATATTTGAGCTTCTACAACATGAATAACAGTTTATGAAAATTGAGTTCTTTATTATTCAGGAATAATCCCATTAGGATGAGATAATGTTACAAATGATATAGCATTATGACTTAGAACATCTACAATGGTTGCAGAAAAATTAAAAATAGATTATGCAGAACTTGATTTAGAAAATAAAGAATGATTTATAGATAAAGAATTTGATTTATCTGAATTAAATATGTGAGAAGAGTGAAAAGTTTCTAGGCTATATTTATCAAAAATTGTTACAGCTAGATATGATGAAATATTATTTTTTGTAAGAGAGGAATTAAAAAGAGTTTGAAAAGATTGAATGCTTCCAGAATGAGCAATATGTGTATGAGGATGAGTTAAAGTGAAATGATTTATAGAACTTTGAAAAAAAGATTTAAAACTTCCAGTATTTATATGATTACCTGCATCAAAAGATGATTTAGTAGATGCTTCTATAAGTGATCCAGTATTTGCTTCTGTTATTTGAACATTAATATTTTCAAATATGTATTGAACAAATGTAAATACTTTTAGTTTAAATATAAGTTGATTTTTTGAATCTATAAAAAATGCATTTAAAAAATTATTACCTTAAAAAACAATTAATTAAAATTTTATTATTATAAATTAAATATATTATGACAAGTAGAGAAGATAAATTAAGAAATTTATTAGGATGAGTAAAAGACTCAGCTCCTGCTAAATGACCTCAAGAGGTTAATATTAATAATGGTATTTCACCAGTTGCAAAAATAAAAGTTGTGTGAGTTGGTTGAGCATGACAAAATGCTGTAAATAGAATGATTGAATGAGGATTAGAATGAGTAGAATTTGTTTCTATAAATACTGATACTCAAGCATTATTTAATTCACTTGCTACTACTAAATTAAATATTTGAAAAATTTCAACAAATTGATTATGAGCATGAGCTGATCCTGAAATAGGTAAAAAAGCTGCTGAGGAATCAAGAGAAGAAATTAAAGCTGCTTTAGAATGAGCTGATATGATTTTTATTACTTGTGGTTTAGGTTGATGAACAGGTACTTGAGCTTCTCCGGTTGTTGCCGAAATTTCAAAAGAATTAGGAGCTTTAACAGTTTGAATAGTTACTAAGCCATTTGCTTTTGAATGACAAAATAGAATGGCTAAATGAATAGGATGATTTAATGAATTAAAAGAAAAAGTTGATACTTTAATTACTATTCCAAATGATAGAATTTTATCTATTATTGATAAAAAAACTCCTTTACTTGATGCTTTTGGTATTGTAGATGAAGTTTTACATCAAGGTGTACAAGGTGTTTCTGATTTAATCACTCAACCAGGTTTAATTAATGTCGATTTTGCCGATGTTACTTCTGTTATGAGAAATGCTGGTTCTGCATTAATGGGTATAGGTTATGGTTCATGAGAAAATAGAGCAACTGAAGCTGCAAGAGCTGCTATTGATTCACCACTTTTAGAATTATCAGTTGCTTGAGCTAAATGATTATTATTCAATATAACTGGAGGTACTGATTTATCAATGTTTGAAGTTGATGAAGCTGCTAAAATAATTACTGAATCTATTGATCCAGATGCAAATATTATATTTGGTGCTACTATTAATGAAGAATATAATGGTGAATTAAAATTAACAGTTGTAGCTACTTGATTTGATCAAGAAACAAATAAATCTCATAGTGAAGCTGTAAAAGCTAAAGCAAGTATTTCAAATCCATTTGGAAGAAAACCTGTGACTGACTCTAGAGTTATACCTGCTTCAAATTCTACTCTTACTTCTTCACCAAGTAGTGCTGCAAGTAAAAATGATTTAGATGTTCCTTCTTTTTTAAGAAAAAAAATGTAAAAAAA
>CAZCCA010000040.1:0-5821 GCA_964497215.1 uncultured Candidatus Peribacteria bacterium
TTTGTTTTATTTTATATTTGATTAAACTTTAGTTATCTAAATATTTTTTAATAATTTTTTTGATGAGTAATAGAATATTATGAATACTAATTTTGTTATGATTTTTATGAATAGGTTATTTATATTATATATTTAACTATATTCCAGAATTAAAACAAAGGGAATTAGAAAAACAAAAAGTAGAAAAAGAATTAATATTAAAAAAAGAAGCTGAAAAGAAAAAAATAAAATTAATAAAAATAGAAAATAATGTAGTAGTTGATACAAAAGAGCAAAAAATTAAAAAATTAAGAGAAAATATAAAAAATTATAAAACATTTAGATTTGATGATAATATAATTTATTTTAAAAAATCAGATATAAATAGTTTAAATATGTATTATAATTCTGTAAATATAGGAAAGTTTAAGCTAGTTTATAAAAATTATTTGTTTGTTAATAAAGTATATTGATGAAATTGAGATTTATTTATATCAGTTTGAAAAGATAAATATATATATAATAAGAATTTAAGAGTTTTAAAAAAAATAGATTTAAATATAAAAGTTTTATATGTAAAAAAAGATTGAAATAATTATATTTTTGTAACTGATAAATGAAGTTTTATATATAATTTTTTGAATAATAAATTAGAATATTTTTCATTTTTTAATGATTTTATTTATTTTGATAATTTATATATTTGATTAATAAGTCCAACAGAAAAACAATTAATTAATAATTTATGATTAAAAAATATAAATAATGATATATTATATTTATATAATCCTAAAACAAAAGAAAAAAAGATATTATTTAATTTTGATTTTGATATAAGTAAAATCTATAAAGTAAATGATAAAGTTTATGTTGAATCCAATGATTGAAATAAATATATTATTTTAAACTTAAAAAAGAACCTAAAATAATTATTTTAGGTTCTTTTTTGTTAGAAAGGAATATCTTCAATAGAGATTTCTTCTTCTTCTTTTGGATTAGTTTTTTTAATAGCAGGAGATTCATTAGTTGAACTATTTGATTGAAATGATTCAGAATCAGATTTAGAATCAAGCATTATCATATTTTCTCAAACTATTTCAGTTTTATATCTTTTTGTTCAGTCTTGAGCTTCCCAAGTCCTAGTTTGTAATCTTCATTCTATAAAAATTTTAGATCATTTATTTAGATATTTATCAGCAATTTCAGCTAATTTACCCCATAATACTACATTATGAAATTCTACTTGTTCTTGTTTTATTCAACTAGAATCAGTCCAATTTCTATTAGTAGCTACAGAGAAACTTATAACACTTTGCCCATTTGGTGTTTGTTTTAATTCTAAATCTTGAGTAATCCTACCTATAATTTGTGCCTTGTTTAAATCCATAATATATATTGTTAGTATGGTAAAATAATAAATGAAACAAGTATTATAATACTGATTTCTATTTTATTATACATATTATTATATTAAATCAAGTTTTTTATAAAAAATAGTATATAAATTGAGTATATTTAGTAACTATAAAATATATAATAGTTAAAATAAAATATATAAATATTATTTTACATTATTTTGCTTATATTTTTAAAATATGATATTATTTTATAAATAACTACTTTGTAAACAAAAATTATGTTTAAGAAAATTATACTAATATTTCTACTATTTATACTAGCATTATCTAATACTAGCTATATTTTTGCTACTGAAAATGAACCAGTATATACAAAATTTAGACTTGTTGATGCAGGGACTTTTAATGAATATAGATATAAAATTACAGAGGAATTTTTTAATTTAAGAAATAAATATGAAATAGATTGAAGTATTGATACTGCTTCTGCTGAAAAAATATTAGATTTAGCTAAAAAGGGGTATAATTATTTACCTGATAGTTTAAGTAATAAAAATTATTATAATTATTTAAAAAGTTCAGTTGTAAGAGCTATAAAATATCCAAATAATTCAACTAATTATACTTCACTTGCATCTGCAATTGAAAATTTTTTAGATAAAACAAATATTCAAGCTATTAAATGAACAGTTGAAGCATTTCCAAAAGAATGAAATGCTCCTTTAAATGTAACATTAAGATGAAATGTTAGAGATCCAAGCTGAACAAAAATACCTAGATATAATTATGTTTGGTGGATGAAAGAAGATGGTAAAAGAAAAATTTTATGAAATTGAATTTCTTTAAATCATATTTTTAGAGATGAATGAAATTATGCTATATTTTTAGATGTTAGATCTGATCATAAAAATAAAAAGTGATATACTGATGTATTATCTTTTTCATGAAGAGCAGATATTAAAATAAAAGAAAAAGTTGCTTCTATAATTTTAAAAGTAAATTCTACTTCACTTAGAAATAAGGATGTTTTAAAATTTACACCTGATGATGCTAGATATGGTTTATTATTTGATGCAACTAGTTCTACACCAACTGCTTGAACAAAATTTATAAAAACTAGTTGGGATTTTTGAAATGGTATTACAAAAACATATGATTGATGACCAAAAGTAGAAAGAGTTATATATCCTATAGAATGAGAATATAATGTAGTATTAAAGCTTCAAACAAATGAATTAAAGACTATTGAAAGAAAATTTAAAATAAGTATTCATGATCCAATTGCAACAATTAATGTAAATACTGAAGAATGATATTTATGAGATAAATTTACTTTTAGTTCACAAAAAACTTGAAATGATAAAAATTTAAGTTTTTCATGGGAAATTATTGATTTAAATAATGATAAAGTAATTTTTAGAAAAGCATGAACTTTGTTTACATATGTATTTAAAAATAAATGAAAATATAATGTAAAAATGAAGGTATCAGATGCTAGTTGAAAAACTGATATAGATACAAAAATTATTTATATTAATTCTAGAGCACCAGTTGCTGATTTTACTTCAAAGATTCCATTTTCACATAAACCAAATAAAGTATTTTTTGATGCTACAAAAAGTTATGATCCAGATTATTCTGATGATTGAAAATTGAAATATAATTGGATAATTAATTGAAATAGAGTTAAATTAAATGAACCAAATTATAATGGTTCAACTTGATATTTTACTTTTGATTCTGTTTGAGAACATTCAGTAACTTTAGAAGTTGTTGATCCAGATTCTATTACTTCTATTAAAAAAAGTAAAGTAGTTATAAATTCTATTTTATCAGTTGAATTTTTTGCTTTTCCTAGAGTTGTACAAAGGGAAAAGACTATTAGATTTGTTTCTAGTTCTCCACAAGCAAGATTTTTTGAATGGGATTTTTGAGATGGAATAAAAAAATGATGAAAAGATGCAAATATATCTCATGCTTATAAAAAAAGTTGAATATATAAAGTAAAATTACAAGTTAGAGATGTAAATGACAATATTAATAGTTTTACAAAAAATGTATATATAGGTGAATCTGATAGACCATATTCATTTATTTGAGTAACTGATGATTGAGAAGTTGATGTTCCTTTTGATGAAACAGCATGTGATTGAAAATGAGCATATATAGTAAATAGAGTAGATACTGTAACGTTTTCTTGAAAAGAAAGTATAAATATTACATGAGAAACAACTTGACTTACATATTCTTGGAAATTAGGGAGAGATACTTATAAAAATACTAATGATTTTACAAAAAAATTTGATGAATTAGGATGTTATCCAATCAAATTAACTGTAAAAAGTGATGAAAATGGTAGAACTGATAGTACTACATCTTATGTAGAGGTAAAAAATATAAAACCAACTTTATCTTCACTTGATGTGAGAGTTGTTGATCCTAATACTGATCCAGTAATAGTAAATGTTAATGCTTTATGAGCAAAAGATAGAGATTGAATTATTCAATCATATTTATGGTATTACTATACAGATATAGATTCTGAACCACAAGATTTTAGAGCAACAAAAACTCCATCTACTAGTTTTGTATTACCAAAGGTTACTTGAAATTATTATTTTGTTGTTATAATGAAGGATAATAATGAAGCTAAAAGTAATTCAGAGGAAATTACAGGATCTAAATATTTTATGACTTTAACAGGTGATAACTTAAATACTCCTCTTGTTAGTTTAAAAGTAGATGATTCTACTGTATCAATAGGTGATGAAATAACATTTACTGCAAATGTAGAAAATATCTTAGGTCAAGATCTTTCACATAAGGTAAAATATTCTTGGGATTTTGATTGAGATGGATTTTATGATAAGCAAACAACTAAAAATTCAGTAAGTTATAAATTTTTATCTTCATGAAAAAAACATACTAAAGTAAAAGCAAAATATAAATGATTTAGTAATACAAAAACTATTACTATTAATGTTTCAAACATATTAAAACCAGATTTTTGATATATTTCTATATGAAATAAATTTAAATTTTTCTATGATTGAATTTGAAAAGCTGATACTTATGAATGGGATTTATGAGATAAAACAATTATTTCAAATAAAAAATATTTTGAATATGAATATAAAGATTGAAAACCTATTCATATAGTTACATTAAAAATTTCAGAATGAACAAAAGTAAAAAGTATTAAAAAGAAAGTAGTTAAAAATTTTAAAAATTTAATTTTATCTAGAAAAGATTGATTAATTGTATTTTCGAGTCCAAAAGTAGATGAAAATAATCAAATAGTATTAGAAAATAAAAGAGATAATATATTTCTTTATTTATGAGGAAATAAAAAAGAAGTTTCAAATTTTGTTATTGATAATGATATAAAATATGATTCAAATATAAATTGAGTTGATGATGATGATGAAGATAATAAAGGTTTATCATCATATACTGATTGATGAATTATAAAAGTTAAATTAAATGATAATAAATTTCAAAAATTTAGAGTTTATACAAAAGATAAAAATGGAAACATTATTGATTCAAAAGATATAACTATAGTAAAAAATTATATTGAGCAAGAAGAAATAGATATAAATTCTATAGTTTTTAATGGAGTATCTGATGATATAAAATTAAAAATTGAAAAACTTAAAAATTATGTAGATTGATTACCAAAAGAGTATAAATTAAAAGCCTCTATGTATGTTCAAAAACTACAAGAGGAATGGTCTGATAATAGAGAAAAGACAAATATAATTTTAGAATTTGAATGATATATTTATGAAACATGAGTAAAAAATGCTGATGAAATAGTAAATTTGCTAGAATGATTATTGGTAGAAAATCAAAATGATAAGAGTGATAAAGCTATTGCTTATAATGCACTTAAAAATTTAATTCCTACAAGTATTGTTTGTAAAGATATAAATACTGGAACAGAAATAGCTTGTTATGATAAATTGATTGCAAAACTTGATGTTATAAAAAGTAATTCAAATATAGATGAAAATAAGGCTTTATGAACAGAAATTTTAAAAGTTATTGCAGATGATAAAGTAATGACTGCAAAAGAAAAAACTGATTTTAAAGCTATATTAAAAACATTTGTTTATGGTTGAGTTGCAAATATACCTAAGGAAGAAAAACAAGTAGTAGAAAAAGAAGCTACAACTAATAATTGAGACTTAATTAATCTTATTTATACAGTTTTTAAATGGATTGCTATAATAATATTTGTATTACTTTGATTTATTGTATTATTTTATATATATTATAAAATAGATAATAAAGATCCAAATATATGATTTCAAGATTTTATTATAGATAAAACTTCATGAGAAAAGTGAACAGTTAAAAAAGAAGTAACAAGTGTAGAAGATGATATTTTTGCTGATTTACAAAAAGAATCAGAAAAAAAAGAAGATAAACAAAATAATAATTCTGAGCAAGAAACAAAAAAAGTAGATCCATTATTTTGA
>CAZCCA010000041.1:0-3325 GCA_964497215.1 uncultured Candidatus Peribacteria bacterium
GTAAAACCAAATTAAAATTTGATTCTATCTCAAGTTATATTACAATTATCCAAAAATAGCCGGTTTTGGTTTAAAATTTACGTTTTTGTAGTTATTTTTACTATTTACTTATATCACTTAATTTTAATTTAGCAACTGATTTAAATAACATATCTTCAGCTTCAATGAATTTTTCCATATCAACTTTATCTTTAGAATCTTTATATTTTTCCATCATTGCTAAAGCATCTTTTTTAGCTTTTTCAGCAGCATCAACATCAACTTCATCTATTGAAACTAACATATCAATTAAAACCTTAACTGATGAATCAGAAACTTCTAAAACTCATCAACCTATAGCAAAATCTTTTTCAGATTTTACTCAAGATTCATCAATATAAACAATACTAATTACAGATGGTTTTAAAACAGTAACTAAAGGGGCATGATTATCTAAAATAGTAATTTCTCACACTTTAGTCATAGCTGTTACTTGCTCAACAGTTTCAGATCTAAACAAATTTCACGTAAATGATAATATTTCTAATTTCATAAATTTTATAATTAATTATTTAGCCTCTTTTAAACTTTTTTCATAAGCTGATATAACAGCATCCATATTTTCTTTATATAAGAACATATTTTCTGGAATATGATCTACTTCTCAATCTAAGATTTTTTTAAACCCAGAAACAGTTTCAGTAGCTTTTGCATAAACTCATGGAGTTCATGTAAATTGTTCAGCAACATAAAAAGGTTGAGATAAGAATTTTTGAATTTTTCTTGCTCTATTTACAGTTAATTTATCTTCTTCAGATAATTCATCCATACCTAGAATAGCAATTATATCTTGTAATTCTTTATATTTTTGTAAAGTTTTTTGAACTCATCTAGCAACATCATAATGTTCTTGTCATACTACATCTGGAGTTAATACTGTTGAAGTTGAATCAAGTGGATCAACAGCTGGATATATACCAAGTTCTGCAATAGATCTATTTAATACTATAGTACTATCTAAATGAGCAAATGTTGCAGCAGGAGCTGGATCAGTAAGATCATCAGCAGGAACATATACAGCTTGTACAGAAGTAATAGAACCATCTTTAGTAGAAGTAATTCTTTCTTGAAGAGCTCCCATATCAGTAGCTAAAGTAGGTTGATATCATACAGCTGAAGGTATTCTACCTAAAAGTGCAGATATTTCTGAACCAGCTTGTGTAAATCTAAATATATTATCAACAAACAATAATACATCTCTTTTTTCTCTATCCCTGAAATGTTCAGCCATAGCAAGACCTGTTAATGCAACTCTTGCTCTAGGTCCTGGAGCTTCGTTCATTTGTCCAAATACCATAGCTGTTTTATCAATTACTCATGATTCTTCCATTTCATGATAAAGATCATTTCATTCTCTTGTTCTTTCACCTACTCATGCAACTACAGAATAACCACCATGTCATTGTGCAATATTATGTATAAGCTCTTGCATGATAACTGTTTTACCAACTCATGCTCAACCAAATAATCCTACTTTACCTCATTTAAGCATAGGAGCTATAAGATCTACTACTTTAATACCAGTTTCAAAAACTTCAGCAGTAACAGTTAAATCAGCAAAATCTGGAGCTTCTCTATGAATTGGATCCATATGTTTTGTTTTTGGTTTAGGTTTATTGTCTATTGGATCACCAAGAACATTAAACATTCTACCAAGAACACCTTCACCAACTGGGACAGAAATAGGAGCTTCTGTAGCTTCAACTTCCATACCTCTTTTTAAACCATCAATAGTGTTCATAGCAATAGTTCTAACTACACCATCACCTAATTGTTGTTGAGTTTCAAGAACAACTTTTTCAGAATGTCCTTTAATTTCTAATGCTTCATAAATAGCTGGAACATATCCATCATTAAATTCAACATCGATTACTACTCAAACTATTTTAGTAATTTTTCAAGTATGCATTTTTTTGCAAAATTAATTTTTAAAATTTTAATTATTTTATTTCTTTTCCTATTTTTATATCTAACTCTAATTCATCACTTATATTATCATTTTTTTCAACATCATTATCATTTTTTATTTCTACTCTTTTTTCTGATTTTTTATTATCTTCTACTTCTTCTCTAATTGGTAAATAAAAATATTTTCTACAAATTAAACTAACAAGTAAAACTATCAAAATAATAATTAACTGTATAGTATCAAAAATAGGATTATTAGGAGCAATTACATCTTGTCATAATAAAACAAGTATAGTTGGAAAAATAAATGAAAAAGCAATTGAAACTATTATTACATAAAAAATATAAAATAAAATATTTAATATAATTCTATATAATCTGATTTTCATAAAATAATTTTATTTAATAAACTCATTTATTTTATAATAATTTATAAATTTGTAAAGTATTTTATAGTCTCATCATACTTCTATACATCTTTCATTGATTCAACTCAACCTACAATCTCAGAAATTTCTTTTGTAATTGCTGCTTGTCTAGCTTTGTTGTATTGAAGTTGTAATTTTGATGCAAATTTATTTGCATTATCCTTAGCATTCTTCATTGCAATCATTCTAGAACTATGTTCTGATGCTTTTGCTTCTATTAATACATCATAAAACATAGAATCAATAAGCATTGGTAACACCTCATCAATTAATTCTTCAACTGTTGGTTCAACTGTATATTTATATGACTCATCTCTAAATTCAGATTCTACATAATCATCACCTAAGGTTGCTTTAAAATAATCTTGTATTGAATCATCAGTTAAAGGTAAAAATTGTCTTGATACAGGTATTTGTGTGATAGTATTTTTATAATAATTATAAAATACTACAACTTTATCAAAACCTTCTTTAGAAAATTTTTCACTTATCAATCTTGAAGCATTTTTTGAAAAATGATAATCAATATTGTCTGTAAAATTTTCAGAAAAATCTGCTAATATTTTATTTCAAGTTCTAGCAACAAATTGAGATCACCTTTTTCACAAAGTAACAAACTCAAATTGTTCATTTTCATTATTTTTCATATATTCATTAACTTTTTTCATCACATTGATATTATAACCTCAACATAATCATTTATTTGAAGTAATAATAACTCAAAGTGTTTTTGAAGGATTTTTAGTTCATTCAAAAAATACATTTTCAGAAATACTATCATTTAAATTCATAATTACTTTTAGAATTCCTGATATATATTCTTTCTTTTCTAAAGCTAAATCTTGTGCTTTTTTCATTTTTACTGTTGAAATAAGTTCCATTGCTTTAGTTATTTTTGCTGTATTTTTTATTGAACCAATTCTTCTTTTAATTTCTTTTCAATTTGCCAT
>CAZCCA010000041.1:3425-5818 GCA_964497215.1 uncultured Candidatus Peribacteria bacterium
AATTATTTATTAAGTTCAACTATTTTAACTATAACATCTTTTAATTTATTTTCAGCATCTTCAGATAATTTACCATCTTTAGAAATACTTTCAATAATTGTTTTTTCTTCATCAAGACTTAAATATAAATCTTGTTCAGCTTTTTTGATTTTAGAAACTTCAATTTCATCAAAATACCCTTTACCTCAAGCATAAATTGCACAAATTTGTTTTGCAACAGAAACTGGCTCAAATATACCTTGTTTTAATAATTCCATCATTCTTTCTCATCTATCAAGTTGAGCTTTTGTTCAAGCATCTAAATCAGAAGCAAATTGTGAAAATGCAGCTAATTCTCTATATTGTGCTAAATCTAGTTTCAAAGTACCTGATACTTTTTTCATAGCTTTAACTTGTGCAGAACCTCATACTCTTGATACAGATAATCATACATTAATTGCTGGTTTTTGACCTGAATTAAATAAATCTGATTCTAAGAAAATTTGACCATCAGTGATTGAAATAACATTAGTTGGAATATATGCTGATACATCTCAAGCTTGAGTTTCAATAATTGGAAGAGCAGTCATTGAACCATTACCTAATTCATCATTTAATTTAGAAGATCTTTCTAATAATCTAGAATGAAGATAGAAAACATCTCATGGATAAGCCTCTCTTCAAGGTGGTCTTCTCAAAAGTAATGACATTTCTCTATAAGCATTTGCTTGTTTAGTAAGATCATCATATATAATTAATGAATGTTCTTTGTTAAACATAAAATATTCAGCCATTGCACAACCTGTATATGGAGCTAAATATTGCATAGAAGCAGGATCAGAAGCTCAAGCAGTAACAACAATAGTATAATCCATTGCTCATCTAGTTCTTAATTCTTCTACAACTCTAGCAACTTTTGATTCTTTTTGACCAATAGCAACATAAACACAAACTACTCAATTACCTTTTTGATTTAAAATTGCATCAATAGCAACTTGAGTTTTACCAGTTTGTCTATCACCAATAATAAGTTCTCTTTGTCCTCTACCAATTGGAACTAATGCATCAATTGCTTTAATACCAGTTTCCATTGGTTCATGTACAGATTTTCTATCCATTACACCAGTAGCAACTCTTTCAATAGGATATTTTTCAGTTGGTTTAATTTCTCATAATCCATCAACAGGATTACCTAAAGCATCAACAACTCTACCAATTAAACCTCTACCAACTGGAACTTCTAAAGTTCTAGCAGTAGCTTTTGCTTTTTCTCATTCTTTAATAGATCTAAAACCCTCAAGCACAACTATTCAAACATAATGTTCTTCTAAATTTAAAGCAACTCAAACTGCTCCACTTTCAAATTCTACTAATTCGTTATAAGCAACATTTCTTAATCCAGAAACTTTTGCAACACCATCTCATAAATAGAAAACTTCTCAGACATTTTCAATTTCTGGATTAACAGAAACAGAGTCTAATTTTTTTTCAACTTCACTTATAATGTTATTAAGTAAATCGTTAGACATAATTATTAGTTATTTAATAAAATTATTTATTTAAAATATTATAAAATTTCAAAAAACTCAGATCAATTAAATTATCATTTAAATAAATCTTCATTCATCATTTTATTTCATTATTTTTTACAAGTTTAATATCATCATCTTTTACATTGATATCAAATATTTTATTGTAAATTTCTTTAGCTTTTGCTAGAACAAAAGATTCATCTATATCTCAATAATACTCAACTACAAATTCATTTTTATTGTTAAATTTATTATCAAAGATTTGTTTTCATCTTTTTCAAACTTTTTTGATTAAATCTTTATAGATTTTTAAATCTTTTAAAAGTAATTCTAACTCAGCTTTATCTAAACCTTCTAGATTTGTCATATTTTATAGTTTTATAGAATTAACTTCTTTAGATATAAACTCTTTATTATTATCTTTTTTATCAAATACTTTTGAATTTATTTTTAAAGATAAATCAAGAACCTTATCCTTCATTGCACTAAGCATACCTAATCTTTCTTTTTCTATTTCTCTATTAGCAGCTTGAATTATTCACTCTGCTTTTTCATTAGCTATTTTTAATTTTGCTTCAGTATCTCTTTTTGATAATTCATCGGCATTTTTTTGTATTTCTGAGGCATTCTTTCTTGCTTCATCAATTATAACTTTCGCTTCTTTTTCAGCTTCTTCTAATTTTTCTCTTACAACATCATCAGAATTATCTAAATTTTCTAATTGTGTTCTTCTTTTTTCAATTATTTTAACAATTGTTTTACCCAAGAAGTAATAGAAAATAAAAAACAGTATTCAAAAGTTTATGAATTGAGCTAATATTATAGCTATATTTAAATCATCCATATATAAATTAAATTAAAGTTTAAATTTTTAAATTATTG
>CAZCCA010000042.1:0-5793 GCA_964497215.1 uncultured Candidatus Peribacteria bacterium
GTTATTGTGAGAAATGGCTATATTTTGAGATAGAAATAAAAGAATGGCAACTGCAACTGCTCTTAGTGATTGTACATTGATTGTTATCTTATCATTTTCTATTAATGAAATTATTAAAAAACATCCAAAATTATATGAAAAAATACAATTTATAATAAATGATAGAATAATCTCAAATAAAAATAAAATTAATTAGTTGTATTTTTAATTAATTAGTCAAGATGAAATTTATTTAAAAAGATCATTGTAAATTTTTTGAAAAAAAGATTTGCATTTGGTCTTTTTTTGTATAGAATACCTCCACTTCATAATTTTAATCGAATTTATTTATGTCAAATAAAGAAGATAAAATAGAGGTAGAGTGAATGATTACAAAGGCTCTACCTGGCCTGGTTTTTGATATTCAATTACCAGAAGAGTTTTGATGAGGAATTATTCAAGGTTATTTGAGTGGTAAGATGAAAAAGAATTTTATTAAGCTTATAGAGTGAGATAAGGTTTTAGTTGAGCTTTCACCTTATGATTTAAGTAAATGAAGAATAATCTTTAGGCAAAAATAGTTTTTATATCCAGTGATGAATATAAATATTTAATTAATTTATTAATTACTATGAAAGTAAGAGCTTCTGTAAAACCTATATGTGATAAATGTAAGGTTGTAAAAAGAAAAGGTATAGTAAGAGTTATATGTGAAATTGCTAAACATAAACAAAAACAAGGTTAATTTAATATAATCTTATTAATACTTTAAATACATTATTTAATATATAATTATTAATTATGGCAAGAATTGCTTGAGTGAATTTACCAAATGGTAAGCATGCAGAAATTGCATTAACTTATATATATGGTATTGGTAGAACTGCTGCTAATGAAATTTTAGCAAAAGTTAAAATTAATAAAACAACAAAAATAGAAACAATTTCTGAAGAAGATTTAGATAAAATCAGAGATGAAATAAAAGCTAATTATGTTGTTGAGTGAGATCTTAGAAGATTGGTTGCTGGTAATATTAAAAGATTACAAGAAATTAATTGTTATAGAGGTCAAAGACATAGAAAAAGACTTCCAGTTAGGGGGCAAAGTACTAAAACAAATGCTAAAACTAGAAAAGGTAAGTCTACAGCAGTAGCTGGTAAAAAGAAATAATAAACATATCTAATTTTAGATATATTATACTTTATAAAAATTTATTTTAAATTATGGCTAAAACAACTGTAAAGAAAAGTAAAAAAACTAGAAGAATTGTTCAACATGGACAAGCTCATATTATGGCTGGATTCAATAATACTATTGTTAGTATTACTGATGAAAAAGGTAATGTATTAACTTGGGCTACAGGTTGATCTGCTGGTTTTAAAGGAGCTAGAGAATCTACTCCTTATGCTGCTCAAATAACTGCTGAACAAGCTATTGAGAGAGCAAAAACTTTACATTCTATTGAATCAGTTGACGTATATGTTAAATGAATCGGTATTGGTAGAGAACAATGTATAAGAGGTTTGATATCTGGTGGCATTGAATTAAGGGCAATATATGATATTACTCCAATTCCACATAATGGATGTAGAAAAAAGAAAGTAAGAAAATTATAATTCTTAGCTTAATCTTATATAAAAATACAAAGTGCCCCTAGGGGTATAAATTTTTAAATTTTAAATTTTAAATTTAGCTATGAGGTATACTTGACCAAAGAAAAAACTTTGTAGAAGAGAAGGTGTTAATTTGTTTGGTACTGAAAAATATGATTTAGATAATTCTAAAAGAGCACCTTTAAGAAGTAGAAAAACATCAGAATTTGGTACACAACTTAGAAAAAAACAATTAGCGAAAAGAATGTTCGGTTTATCTGAAAAACAATTCGTTTCTTATTTTAAAAAAGCACAAAAATCTACTGCAGAATGAACTACATGAGAAAAAATGTTAAAACTAATTGAATTAAGATTAGACAATGTAGTTTATAGAGCTAACTTCGCAAGAACTAGAATTCAATCTAGACAATTTGTAAGTCATGCTCATTTCACAGTTAACTGAGTAAAAGTAGATGTTCCATCTATTTCAGTAAAAGTATGAGATGTTATCTCTTTAAGAGATAAATTAAAAGAAAGTCCTTTATATAAATCTTTATTAGAAGAATTAGAAGAATTTTCAAAACAAAACAAAGGTAAAGTTTCAGGTTGTAAATGGATAGAGGTAGATTCTAAAAAATTAACAATCACTATTAAATCATTACCTACTAAAGAAGATTTCGAACAAATTATCGATATTCAAAAAATAGTAGAATTTTATTCAAAATAGTTTAATTATCTTTGTAATCAAAAATATAATATGCATATTATACATAATACAATTTGAGCTCCTAAGATTATACAAAAAGATTTGGAAAATAACAGTTCATCTTTTTCTGTATGACCATTACCTAAAGGATATGGTGTAACTTTAGGAAATTCGCTTAGAAGAATTTTACTTTCTTCTATTCCTGGTACTAAGATTACTTGAATTAAAGTTGCAGGTGTAAGTCATGAGTATTCAACTTTACCTTGAGTTAAAGATAATATTATAGATATTATTCTTAATTTAAAAGGATTAGTTTTAAGTAAAGGAGACACTGGTGTTGAATGGTTAAAACTTTCAAAATCAAAATCTTGAAAAGTTACTGCAGCTGATATAAAAGTACCTGCATGAGTAGAAATATTAAATAAAGATTTATATATTACTGAAATTGATCAAGATTGATTAGAGTTAGATATAGATATTAGAGTTGAAAAATGAGTTTGATATCTAACAATTGAGGAATTAAAAGAAAGAGAAGAAGATGTTGAGGTATTACTTATTGATGCAAACTTCTCTCCTGTACTAAATGTTAAATATAACATTGAAAGTGCTAGATTCTGAGAAATGACTAATTTAGATTCTCTAGAAATGGTAATAACTACAAATGGGGCTATTGCTCCAATAGATGCATTAAAATTTTCATGAGATATGTTAACTTCATATTTTTCAATATTTAATGAAGAATCATTACAAGTTGAATGACAATTTATATCAAATGTATCTGATTTAATAAATAAAGAAAAAGAAGAAGTTCAAGAAGAATTAGAAAAAGAAACTTATACTCCAATAGAAATTATGGGATTATCTCCAAGAACATTAAATGCTTTAATAAATTGAGATATACTTTCAATAGAAAAGCTTACTAAATGTACTGAAACAAAACTTTCTTCTATCAAATGATTTGGTAAGAAAGCAATGACTGAGATAAGAACATCTCTTGCTGAAAGAGGATTAAAATTACTATGAGATGACTAAGTATAAACTTTATAACTATTACACTTATTAAAAATGAGACATAGAGTTAGAAAACATTTAAAATTTAGTAATAAAACTTTTAGTCATAGAAAAGCTATGCAAAGAAATTTACTAACATCTTTCTTCATGCACAAATCAATTAAAACAACTGAAAAAAAGGCTAAATTAATAGTTCCTATGGTTGATAAATTAATTAATGTTGCTAATACTAAAGATGAAATGAATGCAATTAGATATGCAATGACATATTTATTTACAAAAGAAGCTTCACTTGAATTATTCAAGAATGTAGCTCCAAAATATAAAGGAAATAAAACATCTGGTTTTACAAGAGCTACTGCTATCAAACAAAGAGATGGTGATAATGCTAAAATTGTATTATTAGAATTAGTTTAATTTAATTACGAATTTAATAGATATGAAAACTATTACTCCTTCACAATTAAAAGGTGATGAAAGAAAATGGTATATAATCGATGCTAAAGGACAAACTTTAGGTAGATTAGCTACACAAATAGCTACTATACTTAAAGGTAAAAATAAAGTTGATTATATTCCTCACTTAGATAATGGAGATTACGTAGTTGTAACTAACTGTGATAAATTTAAAGTTACTTGAAATAAAATGAGTGATAAAATTTATTATAGACATACTGGTTACTTAGGTGGTCTTAAAGAAATTTCTTTAGAAAATTTATTAGCTAAAAAACCTACTAAAGCATTAGAACTTGCTGTAAATGGTATGCTTCCAAAAAATAAATTAAGAAAAGGAATGTTATCTAGATTAAAATTATTTATTTGAGATGAACATTCATTTGTTGCTCAAAAACCTGAACTTATTAAATAATAACTTGATATGGCTAAATATACATACACTATTTGAAGAAGAAAAACTGCTTCTGCTCAAGTAAAATTATTTGAGGGAAAAGGTAATGATATGATAAATGGTAAAAAAATAACTGACTATGTAACTAGAACAGATTTATTTGATACTATTTATTCTCCACTTAAAATGTGTAAAGTGAAAGAAAAATTTTACTTTGAAGTACAAATTTCTGGATCTGGAATTTCAGCACAAGCTGAAGCTATTAGACATGGTTTAGCAAGAAGTTTAGCTTCTTCTGATGAAGGATTTAAAGCTATCTTAAAAGCTTCTGGTCTATTAACTAGAGATGCTAGAAAAGTGGAAAGAAAGAAACCAGGGAATCATAAAGCGAGAAAAGGAATGCAATGGTCAAAAAGATAATATCTTTGATTATTTATTTCAAATATTCTCTATATTAAAATTTGGAATTAAGTTTCCACTAATTTACTAATTATAATTGAAAAATGCCTACTATTAATCAATTAATTAAAAGAAGAAGAAAAACTCCTTCTACAAAGAGTAAATCACCAGCATTACAATTAAGTAGAAATTCTATTAAAAAAACTACTTCTATTGTTGCTGGAGGATGTCCTCAAAAAAGAGGAGTTTGTGTTAAAGTAACTACTATGACACCAAAAAAACCAAATTCTGCCTTAAGAAAAGTTGCAAGAGTTAGATTAACTAATGGAATGGAAGTTAATGCATATATTGGTTGAGAAGGTCATAATTTACAAGAACACTCTGTTGTTGCTATCAGAGGTGGTAGAGCAAAAGATTTACCATGAGTAAGATATCATGTTGTTAGATGAGTACTTGACTGTGAAGGTGTTGCTAACAGAAAACAAGGTAGATCATTATATGGTACTAAAAAACCAAAATAGCATAAAACTTAAATAAGTTTTATTTTGCGGAGTAAGCTTAACAATTGCTGAAAATCCGTATTAATTATTAATTGTTACTACAAATGAAAATGAATCAAAAAATGTCTATGATGGACAAATTTACTAACTACGTTATGTTAGACGGTAAAAAAAGTTTAGCTAAAAAAATTATGGATGATGCTTTTGAGGAAATAAAAGCAAAAGGACAAAAAAATCCTTCTTCTATTTTTGATAAAGCTTTAGAAAATGTTATGCCTAAAATTGAAGTTAGACCAAAGAGAGTATGAGGTTCTATTTACCAAGTACCACAAGAAGTTCCACAAAAAAGACAAATATTTTTAGCTGCTAAATGGTTAATTGATGCTGCTAGATCTAAAAAAGGTGCTTCTTTCTCTAAATTCTTAGCAATCGAATTAATCGAAGCTGCTAATGAAACTGGTACAGCTTTTAAGAAAAAATTAGAAGTTTATAAAATGGCAGAAGCTAATAAAGCATTTGCTAGATTTGCAAACAAAAAAAGAAAATAATTTTTTCATAATATATTAATTTTATTCATAATTTTAAAAAAAATGGCTCATAAGAAAGCTCAATGATCTACTAATAATGGTAGAGATTCAAATGCCAAAAGACTTGGTGTGAAATTATTTTGAGGACAAAAAGCTATTGCTGGAAATATTATCGTTAAACAAAAAGGTAATAAATTTTGGCCAGCTGAAGGTGTATCTCAAGGTAAGGATT
>CAZCCA010000043.1:0-5773 GCA_964497215.1 uncultured Candidatus Peribacteria bacterium
TTTTTTTATATTTTCATAATATCAGCTGATTTAGCTTTATAATGTTCTTCTACTTTTTTATTAGCATCATCAATCAATTTTTGTAAATCTGTTTCATATTTTTTTCTTTCATCTTCTGAAATTTCTTTATCATCTTCTGCTTTTTTTATAGCTTTCATAGATTCAGCTCTAGCATTTCTAATTCATACTTTTGCATCTTCTGCCATATTTTTTGCAACTTTTGATATCTCTTTTCTTCTTTCTTCTGTTAATGGTGGAACTTTTATAAGTATTGAATCAGCCATAGTTTGAGGATTTAATCATAATCCAGAGTCAGAAATAGCTTTTGCAATAGCATGGATAACTGTTTTATCCCATGGCTTTATACTTAATGTTTGAGCATCTAAATTTGATACTGCAGCTATATTTTGAAGTGGTTGCATTGAACCATATTGTTCTACCATAATACTTTCAACCATTACAGGATTAGCTCTACCTAATTGTAATTTAGAATATTCAACATCTAAATGATGTATTGTTTTTTCAATACCTTCTTTTGCTTTTGTTAACATATTTATTAAGTTAATTATAAATTTTATAAATTATATTATTTCTTTATAAAAAATCAAATATTTGCTTTACTTTATCTTGTTTTTTTATAAAATATTTTTAATAAATATTTATAAAATATAAAAAAAATGAAAATCTTAGAAGTAAAAAAAATAGAAAAAACTTTAGCAAAGAAAAAAGTATTACATTGAATTAGTTTTTCAGTAAATTCAGGAGAAATATATTGATTTTTATGACCAAATTGAGCATGAAAAACAACTACAATGAAATGTATAATGTGACTTATTGATCCAGAAGTTTGAAGTATTAATATATTTTGAGAAGAGTGATTAACTATTCAATCTAAATATAAAATAGGATTTATGCCTGAGAATACATATCTTTATAAACATTTAACTTGAAGAGAATTTTTAAAATTTAACTGAAAGTTTTTTTGACTATATTGATCAAAACTTGATAAAAAAATAGATGAATTGTTAAAAAGAGTTGGTCTTGAGAATGATTGAGATAAATATTTATCAAATTATTCTAAATGAATGTTGCAGAGAGTATGACTTGCTCAATCCATTATCAATGATCCAAAACTTTTATTTTTGGATGAACCTATGAGTTGACTTGATCCTATTTGAAGAAAGATGGTAAAGGATTTGCTTGTATCTCTTAGAGATGAGTGAACTACTATATTTTTTAATACTCATATTTTAGCAGATGTTGAAAGTATATGTGATAGAATAAGTATTATACATAAATGAAGTATGATTGTAGAAGGGAAGGAAGTTTCTAGTATAAAATGAAGTTTAGAAGATTTTTTTATAGAAAAAGTTAGTGATAAATAAAAATACTTAGTTTTTTAAAACTAAGTATTTTTATTTAAATCAGATATAACTTTTTTTAAAGTTTTTTCTATTTTTGTTTTATCTTTTTTAATAAAATCAAGAGTTATTTTTATCATTGCAAAAATATTAATATTTGATTTAGCTGTATTTATCCATTCTGGATTATTTATAATTTTATCATCTATAAAATCTATTTGTGGATTTATATATTTAATTTTTCAAACTATTTTTAAAGAATTTGTATTTAGATTTATATTTTGTAAATAATTTTTAATAAACATATTTGATCATCATCAAGCCATAAAAAAATGATGAGGACATATGTCTTTATCTAAAATTTCTTCTAATGTTATAGTTAAAATATCTTTAAAAATTTCAAGAAATACTATTTTTTCATTTGGAAATATATCTTGTTCTATTTTTGAAATAATATCATTTTTAGTAAGATTATAATTTTTTCTTATTTGTTTTATTAAATCATTTATTCAAAAAGATATTTTTTTTGCTCATTTTATTTGTCAGTTTTTCTTTACTATAATTGAAGTATGAGAATTTCATAAATCTATTATAACTATATTTTTTATTTTTTTAAATAATCATGTTATAGCAAATTCACTTGGAACTATATTTAAAATATTTTTTCAAAGTGATTTTGATAAATAATGAACTATTTCATATTTAGCTTCAGGTATAAATATATTTAATAGTGATATATTTATTTCTTTTGGATTAGTATTTATAATTTTTTTTGATTCAACTTTATCAAGTAATATATTTGATATATTACTTATAAGTAGCTTTAAATCAGATTTTTTATATCAATAATTTTCTTTTATATTTTTATAATGTTTTTTTAAAGCTAGTTTTTCTATAATGCTTATTATTTCATATAATTCATTATCATCTATTTGTTTTTTAGTATTTTCTCTAATATGATTTATTTTAGAAAATTCAAAAAATAAGTTTTCAGTAGGTAGATTTATTATTATATCTTCAACTTTTATATTTCAATCTAATTCTGCTTTGCTTATTGCCTGAGATATATTTTCTGATATTCATTTTAAATCTTTTATTTCTTGCATTATTATATAATTTTCATCTTGTCTTTTTTCTCAATATCATACTAATTCAACATCTCTGTTTATAATTTTACATATTCAAACTCTTACTTTATATGTTCAAATATCTACTATTGCTAGTATTTTTGGTTTTATTTCTTTTTTTATGAAGTTCATATTTTTTATATAAAAAATAACCCTTAATATTTATTAAATAAAAAGGGGATAATTTAAGCTATTATTTTTTTTCAGATTTTTTTTAGAAGCTCATTTCATTCTGTAATTTGTCATGCTCAAATTAATGCCATAGCTAAATCTTCTGTAATTAATTCATCATTAGGTGATAATGCTAAAGCTCTTTTTAAAATAGCTATTCATCTTTCTGAATTTCAAATCATAGTATAAGACCATCAGAGATTTCTTAATACTTCTGAGTTATTTGATAATAATTTATTTGATGCTTCTAAATATTTAATTGCTTCACTTACTTTATCTTGTGATAATAAAATAAATCATTTTAAATAATTTCATGTAGCAGATTTTTGATTTAAACTAAGAGAAAAATCAACTGATTTTAATCACTTATCAAGCTCTCATTTATATAAATAAATATCTGCTAGCTCTTCATATAATCTATAATCAGAATTGTATCTAGTTAAAGATGTTTCTAATAATTTTATAGCATCATTAAATCTTTGTTCTGATTTTAATGATTCTATTTTTACAACTAATTCTTTTATTTTATCCATTTTAATTCTAGTATTTATTATATAATTTTATATTTTTAAAGGCATAATTATATGTCTAAAAGAATGTTTGTTATCTGTATTTTCAGGATTAATAGTAGGAGTAATAACTATTGGAGAAAGAGGGTTTTCAAAACTAATACTTACATGAGTAGTTTCAATAACTCAAAGAACTTCTAAAAAATATGTTGAATTTATTCATACTATATTATCTTCTCATTCTACTGCTCAAACTAAAGTTACATCTCATTCTCAAATTTGAGTTTCACTAGTTTCAAGCTCTATTCATCTAGTTGAACTAAGACTCATTTTTATAGAATAATTATTTTCACGACTTACTAGATTTATTTTTTTAAGTGCTTGAATTAAATCAACTCTATTTACTTCTGCTTTTGTAGAAAAAGTAGTTGGAAAAAATGAAGTATAATCAGGAAACTTACCATTTAACAATCTAGAATAAATTTTTATATTTCATGATAAAAATGCTATTTGATTATCTCAAGAAACAATTTTAACTTCATCATTATCTCACAGAATACTTTTTATTTGATTTGCTGTTTTACTAGGAAGTATTTGAGAAAAATTTGTAGGAACATTTTCATCTAAAATAGTTTTGTATTCTGATAATCTAAAACTATCTGTTGAAGCAAAAATAACTTCATTATCTTTTATATTTACATAAATACCAGCTAAAGTTGGTCTAATATTTCATTCTGCAGATGAAAAAAGAGTTTTATCTATAGATTTTTTGATAATTTTTCCAGATATATCTAAACTAACCTCTTCTCTAATAGTAGGAATTAAAGGAAATTCAGAAGCTTCTAATCATTTAATTTTCATTTTTCAACTAGCAGTAGCTATTTTAACACTATCATCATTTAATAATTCTATACTTACTTCATCATCTTGTACTAATCAGATATAGCTAGTAAAAAGTTTACTAGGAATACAAAAAGATCATTCAGTTTCTATTTCTAAATCTTCTGAAATAACATATTCTATAGCCATCTCTAGATTGTTTGAAGTCAGAATTATGTTATTGAAATTAACCTTTAATAATATATTTTCAAGAATAGGTGTTGTTGTGATAGATGCTGTAGCATGATTTACAACATCAAGTCATTTTTTAAGTACATCAGTTTGAATTTTAAATTTCATATATCGTTCTTGGTTAATATTACTTTTACTTGTTTATAAATTTAAAGAAAATCTCTATTAAATCAAGGGGAATAAATATTTTAATGTTAAAAACTAAAAAGAGTAAGAAATTAATTAAAATTTAATTAACTTCTTACTCAAAAATTACTACTAATCCACTATTTCTCATTATATCACTTTTTATGCACTCTATAAATCACCTTAAATTATGTCATTTTAAAATAAGTTTATAATAATACTGATTATGTCTTTTACTTGGATTTGGAACTGAGATAATTTCTATTTTTGTAATCTCTTTCCCTTGTAAAGGGAGAGAATTCAAGAGAGAGTTATGTGTTTCTAATTTTACTTTCAATTTATCTATAAAATCTTTTGCTTTTTGTTTATTTATATTTCTGTATTCTAAACTAAGCATTTGGGTATATGGAGGATAATTAAAATGCTTTCTTTCTTCTAGAGTTTTTATAAAAAATTCTTTGTAGTTTGATTCTGTAATACTTTTTATTATTTCATTTTCTGGTATAAAAGTTTGGATTAATATATTTGTTTTTTCTCAATTTCTATTTCATCTTCAGATAAGTTGTTTTATATTTGAATAAACTTTTTCTTCTGTGTTATATTTTGGAGTTAAGAGTTCTTGTTCAAGTAAAATAATTCAAATAAGTCATATTTTTTTGAAATTAAAACCAGTAGTAATCATTTTTGTTCAGATTATAATATCTGCTTTTTCTAGATTTTCTAATGCTTTAGATTTTTCAGTTTTATTTTTAACTACGTCAGTATCAAAACGAAAAACATTTTTTTTAGGATATAACTCTTTTAGAGTTTGTTCTATTTGTTGAGTTCAGATTCATACTTTTTGAAGAGCTTCTTTATTGCATTTATGACATTTTTTAGGAATATCAGTAGTTAAATTACATATATGACAAATAATTTTTTCAGGATATTTATGAACACTCATAGAAATATCACAATTTGGACATTTGTATAAAAAATTACAATTATTACATATTAGAGATGAATATTCTCATCTTTTATTTAAATATAAAATTATTTTTTTATGCTTTTTAAAACTATCTTCTATTTTTTCAAGAAGAGTATTTGATAAATATTGGTTTATTTTAGATTGATCTTGAGAAAGATTTACTAGGAACATATTATAAAGGTGGTTTAATATTATACGATTTAAATGTTCTTAATGAGTAATTTCTTAATTTTAATTCTTGTTGTAATTGCTCTAAATTTGTATTTTGCATATTAAACAAATATTTATATAATATTTTTATTCATATAATATATTATTTTAATTATTCACATAATATATTATTTTAGAGTAAAAACAAATTTTTATATGGATAGTGTTTAGTTGTGCAACATATTTTTCAATTATTTTTTTGATTAGTTCAATTTCATTGTTTTAATGATG
>CAZCCA010000044.1:0-1344 GCA_964497215.1 uncultured Candidatus Peribacteria bacterium
TAGTAATAAAATTATTTTCATCAACTACAAATGATTCTATACTATTTATTCATGATTCAATATTATTACCATTTTTATCTTTAATAGCAATAACTACCACTTCATACTCTATTTTATTTTCTAAATCTCTATCTAAGTTTAAGATCAATTTAGTACTATTGTTTTTATCTAATTCAGTAGATAAAACATCATATAAGTTAATATTATCTGATTTTTCATAAACTTTAAATTCTCTTACACTTCATGTACTAGAATCTAATTTCCTACTAAAAGTTAATTCTATTTGTTTTTTATTATTAGCAACTACTGACTCTAAACTAAAAACATTTTCTTCAGGAATATCAGCAGAAACTTCATTTGAATAATTACTTTCATCTCAATTTTCATCTAAAGCCTTTACTACAAAATAATATGTGTTTCATGCTTCTAATCAACTAACAGTTCATGTATTTGATTCTAAATAATCAGTTTGATTATCATAAGAACCTCAACTATTTTTTCAATATGAAATATAATACATATATCAATTATCTACATTATCCCAAGATAAATCTACAGTTGTATCATTTATTGAATCTACTTTTAAATTTAAAGGAGCATCTATAGCAAAACTATTATAAATAGTAAAAATAAATAATCAAAAGATTAAAAAAAAATTTAACAAAAATCTCATAATAAAAAAAATAGAAAATAAAGTTGTTAGTTTGTTTTTTATAAATAAACTAATTATAAATATAATAAAGTATTTTTAAAATTTTACAAATTTATTTATGATTATTAAAACTAATGATAAAGCTTTTACCTTGATTGAATTAATAGTATGAATAACTATTATCTTAATACTAGCTTTTGCAATTTCAAATATAGATTTTAATAGACTAAGTAATTCTCAAAAACTAGATATTTCTGCTTGAAAAATAAAATCAACTTATGAAAATATTAGAAATAATGCTTTAGCATGAAAAGCTATATGAACAAATTTAGAAATACCTAAATATTGGAAAATGAATATTTCTAAAAATAATAGTTGAACAATAACAACTGAAGCCTATGATGATTCTGATAATATAATCTATACATCAGTTTTTGTCCCAAAAGACTATGAAATAAGTTCTATAAAATGTTGAGAATATAAACAAGATAAAAGTTCATATGATGAAATGACTAATACCTGAACAATAAAATTTTCAGGGATTAATTTAAAATTAGATATAAATTCAGATTGAAACTGTGATGAAAATAAAGATAAAGTACTAGAAATAACAATTAAAAATAAAGTAGAAAAAAAAGTAATTACTATAAATACATTAAATTGATTAGTAGAAATAACAAAATAAGAACACA
>CAZCCA010000044.1:1444-5703 GCA_964497215.1 uncultured Candidatus Peribacteria bacterium
AATCATTTTATATCTCTAAATAAGTCTCAAATTAAAATTCTCCTTTCTAAATCTATTTCTTTATGTATTTGCTCAAACCTAAAAATCATTATATCAAAATTTTTTAGGATATTTTGTTGTTTTTCAGGAGGTAATAATCAAAAAATTTGATTTATTTCATACCTATCTTTTGAAGAAACATTATATTTCTCAAATAATAATTCTAAACGTGTATTCATTTTTTATTATTACTAATTAATAATACCATATTATATTATACTTAGCAAAAATTTTTAGCAAATTTTTTTCATTTTTACTAGACAATTTTATATTTTAAGTTCATAAAACTGATAAAATCTCTTCTAAAGAAGTTTCTCCTAAAACTACCTTTAATAATCAATCTTCTTTAATTGGAACCATTCAATCTCAAACTGCTTGAATTTCTAATTGTAATCTAGATGCATTCTTTAGTATTAAGCTTTCCAATTTATCAGTCATTTCTAAAACTTCATATAATCAAACTCTTCATTCATATCATGTATGATTACATTTATCACATCATTCTGGATTTGCTTTAAATAAATTTAATTCTTCTTTATTTTTTATATATCTTCAAACTTTTCATACAATATACTCTCTTATTTTATAATTTGCTTTATATCAAATTTTACAATTTTTACATAATCTTCTCGCAAGTCTTTGAGAAATAATCATTCTCAAACTTGAACTTATAAGTAATGGATCAACTCCTAAATTCACCAATCTCTGAATAGTATGTGTTGCTGAATTTGTATGTATAGTTGAGAAAACTATATGTCCTGTAATAGAGGCTTCAACTGCTAATTTTGCAGTTTCTTCATCTCTTATTTCTCATACCATTATAATATCTGGATCTTGTCTCAAAAGACTTCTTAATCATTTTGCAAAAGTGAAATCAATAGCAGGATTTATTTGAGTATGATTAACTCATTTAATTCTGTATTCTACTGGATCTTCCAAAGTAGAAATATTTTGTTTCTTAGGATCAAATTGACTAAGAAGAGAAAACAATGTAGTAGATTTTCATGAACCAGTTGGTCAAACAGCTAAAATCATTCAATAATTATCTTTTAAATGCTTTTTTATTTTAACCAAATTATAAGGCATTATTCAAAGTGATTTTAATTCTGGTGGCTTATCATCTTTTTTTAACAATCTAATTACACATTTCTCTCAATAAATAGTTGGTATAACAGATACTCTCATATCAATTGATTTTCATCAAAAAAGTTTATATGCTATTTTTCAATCTTGTGGAAGTCTATGTTCATCAATTCTAAGATATGACATTATTTTTATTCTAGCAATAATTGAGTCTCTTAATTTTAATGAAATAGATTTATAATCAATAAAATTTCAATCAACTCTAAATCTAATATTTACTTCTTTTTCTCTAGGTTCAATATGAATATCTGAAGCTTTAAATCTAAGTGCATTTAAAAATATATCATTAACTAAGTCTAAAATTTCAGTATCTTCTCTTTTTGTATTTCATAAAGTAGCATTTAAATCAGAGTCTATATGTGATTTATTATTTACTCAAGCAGAATTTCAAGTAGCAAATAAATCCTCTACCTTTACTTTTTTTGTAGAAGAATTATTTGATTTTGCAGTTGATTTTTTTATAAAACTTCAAAAATCCATTTGTAATTCATAAAAATTATAACTAATTTAATAATATCATAATTTATTTTTTATAACAAAAAAACTAGCTTGACAAACTAGTTTTTAAATATTTCTATAAATCTCATTTTTCTATCATAGCAATTGCTATATTTATTTCTAAATATGAAACATTATTTCATAATTCTAAAGTTTTTTCTTTTATAACTTTTAATCAATCATATCCAGAAGAAAAATATTTATTAATAACTTCTTTTATTATTTTTAAATTACTAAATTTAGTTAACTTCATAATAGATACCAAATCAATTTTTCATGATATATATAAACTTACTAAATGATTTTCTATAGTTTGTTTTTTTAATCATCTAATTTCTACTATTTCATCTATAGTTTTTCAATTATTATACAATCTAAGAGTTTCATTATAAGTTTCTCATCTAGGTGTTCTAGATTTTTGCTTATCATTATTTTTTGTTTTTTTCTTTCAACTATTAGCTCAAAGTTTCATTCTAATATAATGCTGTAATTCTTTATTATCATCACGAAGAAAATCATTTCTATTTATAGCTATTCTTCATGCTTCAGTAATTCATAAAAGTGGATATTTTCAATCTGTTTTTTCTAAATAATTTTGAGAAATAAGAGATTCTATAACTGCTCATATTAAATCTGCTGATAAATTTCATAATGCTCAAAAATTTTCTTTTTTATCAAGCCCCCAATCAATAAGTTTTGCATCACGACTTCACCATAAAAATTTAGTCATCATTCATACTCATATTCTTGTATCATTATCTTTAACTACATCTAAAACAAGAGCAAATACTGAAGTATTTACATAATCCTCAACTTCAATATTAGCATATTTTTCTTTTTCTAAACAAAAATCACAAGTTCAACAATTTTCTGGTAACTTATCTAAATCTTCTTTATCTCAAAAATAATTTAATATAAATCTTTTTCTACATGTTGGATAAAAAAGTAATTTTTTAATTTGTTCTAGTTTATAATAAGCTTCTTCTTTTAGTGCTTCTTGATGTTTCCAGTCTATAAGTAAATGTGAATGTTTTCTTTTTTCTTGTATAGTAGTTAATCACCTTCCTCTAAACCCTTCTTCTATTTGGTTTTCACTAACTCATTTTCTAATAATGTTATATTTT
Organism: uncultured Candidatus Peribacteria bacterium; assembly: GCA_964497215.1. Classification (GTDB taxonomy): domain Bacteria; phylum Patescibacteriota; class Gracilibacteria; order BD1-5; family UBA6164; genus UBA6164. The sequence continues at coordinate 4,249 of CAZCCA010000044.1, forward strand.
TCTAATATTTTTAAAGCACTTCAAACTTTCATATCACTATCAACTCAAGCTTCAGAAGCAATTGTTCTTTGTGTTTTTAAAATAACTTTTCAACTACCTTTTCACTCTTTTTCTCATGAATAAATATAATCATAAACTTTTAAAATTTCTTTTTTTGATGGATATGTATTTTCTATAAAAAACTCTTGTATTTTTGTATCTCAAAATGATGCTATAACTACTCAAAAACTTTTTTTCCCATCTCTTCAAGCTCTTCAAACTTCTTGATAATAGTTTTCTATACTTCAAGGAAGATTATAATGTATTACAAATCTAATATCTTTTTTATCTATTCACATACCAAAAGCATTTGTAGCAACAATTACTTTATAAGTATCATTCATAAATCTATTTTGTTCTACTTCTCTATTTTCAGGAGTCATAGCTCAAGTATAAATTCAAGCATTTACTCAATTTTCTATTAAACTATCATAAACTTCTTTAACTGCTTTTCTTGATGAACAATATATAATTCAACTTCATTTAGTTTTATCTAAAATCTCAGCTACTTTTTGCATTTTTTCATCTTTTTTAGATATTTCTCTAACTATTATAGTTATATTTTTCCTGTCAAATCAAGCAGTAAATGAATTATGATTTTTTACTCAAAGTCTTTCAACTATATCTTTTCTTACTTTTTCTGTAGCAGTTGCTGTAAGTGCCATAATTGGAAAATTTCAATTTTGCTTTAAATTATCCAAAAATCACCTAATTTTCATATAACTAGGTCTAAAATCATGTCCCCAAGCACTGATACAATGAGCTTCATCAATTGCAACTAATGAAATTTTTACCTTAGATATAACTCTCAAAAAATCTGAACTATTAAGTCTTTCAGGAGCTATATACAAAAATTTAATATCTGTATTTGTATTAGATAAATCATTTAAAATAATAGAAATGTCATATTTATCAATAGTTGAATTTATAAGCTCAGTTTTTATTCAAAGCTCATTAAGTTTATCAACTTGATCTTTCATAAGTGAGATAAGTGGAGAAATAACTAGACATATTCACTCTCTATAAATTCATGGTAATTGATAAGTAAGTGATTTTCCTCAACCTGTAGGCATAAAAACAAGTGTATTATTTCAATTTACTACACTTTCAATAATTTCTTTTTGTCATTCTCTAAAATCATTTAATTTAAATTGTTGTTGTAATATTTGCTGTAATTTTACTTCCATCTTTATTATATTAATTAATTGTTTTAATTATTGTATATAAAAAGATATCTTTTCAAGAAATAAAATCATTTTCTTTTATTTTATACATATTTTGAAATTTATACTAATATATGATAAAAATATTATTATTTTTAAAAAACAGGCACAAAAATATTAACATAAATACAAAAACATAAAATAAAATATTTAGCATCTATTTCTATAATATTAATTATTTTAGTTTTTTAAA
>CAZCCA010000045.1:0-5697 GCA_964497215.1 uncultured Candidatus Peribacteria bacterium
CTTCTCAAATACAAAAAGCAAGAGATAGTAATAGGATTACATCTTTAAAAGCATTACAAACTTCTGTAGAACAAGCATATTCAGATTTAAGTGAATATCCATGAGTTACTACAGCTACAGTTCCTGCTTCTTCAACAGTTGAAAATTGTAGTAATTTAAATAATTATGATTTACAATGTTTAACTACTTTAGGTTATATGGAAGAGCTACCTTGAGATACAAAAAAATGATCAAGATGAAATGGAAGTCCACTTGATTATGCTTATAATGTTACTTGAAATAATTGAGTTATAAATCAGAAATATGAATTAAGTGTGTGATTTGAAGCAGCTTGATCTGTAGCTTCAAAGGCAAATAATCTTATAGATAAATGATGAGATGCAAATAGAATGGAAATTTGAAATGGGTTAACTATTATTACTAGAATAGATAATGCTACAACTGTTCCTATAGATGAGTGAAATAGTGCTAGTGTTAATATTTCTACTGTTAAATCTTGTTATCCAGTTGATTGAACATTATCTACTTCTGATGCAGCTTGAACATCTGCAACTTGAGCTAAACCAGTTATAGTTAGGTGAAATTGTGGAAGTTAATAAAATAAAAAAACCTCTTTGAGGTTTTTTATTTTATATCAAAATTATCTTTTGTTTCAGTTTCTATTTTGTAGAGAATATATTCTTCTTCTTTAAAATTTGATACATTAAATTTTGATTCTAATATTGGGAGTAAATCTTCTCAGGTTAAAAGTGATGGATTTATGTTTGCTAAGATTGCTGCCATTTTACTGTAATCTTTTTTTATTGCTAAAACTCACTGTTTAGTTGGATCTATTTGAAGTATTTCTTTATCTTGTAATATATTTCTAGATTTTATTAAATCTATTCTAATCTTTAAATCTTTTACTTCATTTAATTTTATTGGTTTGAATCTAGAATCTTTTGATATTGCACTTATTGTGTTTTCTATTATTTCTTCTGCTAGTGTATTTTTTATTTCTTTTATATTTCAAGCTGATCATCTAACTTCTCATGATTTATAAATAGTTACAAATAATGATCAATTTGTTTCTAATAATGATTTATTTTCTATATTTATTTCATCTAGATTTGGTGTTCTAAAATTTTTTAGATAAAAGTCTATAGTTTGTTTTGCTATTTCTATCATTTGTTTTTGTTAATATTATAAATAAATATTTTATATACTATTTTTTTCTTCTTCTTCTCTAAGAATTTCTTTTTCTTCTAATTCTATTTGATAAAATATATCACCAAGTTGATCTAAATTTGTATAATTATAATAATGGTAATATGCTAATTGAAATAATTGTTTAAAAAATGTTGTTGAAAAGTTTATTACTGGTATAAGTACTACAAGTGATATAAGTCTTGCAATTCAAGTATCAAGTGAAGTAAAAATTAAAACAGTTAATATTGAACTTGTAAAAAGTCATATAAAACTTCAGTATAGTCATATTAAAATATGTCTATAATTATTTAATAATTCTATTATAATACTAGTTCAAAATATTACTATCAATGTATGAAAAAGAAATACATACATTATATAATCATAATCAATTAAACCAGAATAAATATATATAGGTGTAACAAACAAGTATGTTAGAAATGCAAAAAATGCTAGTTGTCAGGCTATAACTATATTTTTTTTATATCTCTCATTTGAAGTCATATTTAATAACTTATATGTTAGAAAAATTGTTATAGTTGTTCAAATAAGTGTTATAATTGATAATATTAAAGGGAATATAGAGCTAGTTTCTATTCATATTTGAGCTTTTGCAAAAGTTCATGGTATATTTACTGAGTTTCCTAGTAAAAATGTTATAAGTAATATAACAACACTACCTACAATTCAAGCAATTAAACTTCAAAGTGAATTTATTAAAATTTCTTGAAATTCTATTTTTTTTGGTCAAAAAGACATAATTTATTTGTTATTTTTATAAAGTATATATATGTATAAAATAGCTCAGATACTTATAAAACTATCAGCTAAATTAAATATAAAAAAGTATTTTATTCATAAAAAATCAACTACATTTGAAAATAATATTCTTTCTATAGCATTTCATATAGCTCATGCTAATATTAATCAAAAAGAAAAATCAAGCAATTTTGTATTTTGTATTTTTTTTCTTTCACTTTTATAATAATAAAAAATAACAATAATCAAAAAAATAGTTAGTACTTTGATTATAAAAGTAGGTAATTTTATTCAAAATGCTATTCAGGGATTTAATATATATTGTAAATAGAAAAAATCTCATAAAATATTTATTTTGTTTTGTAGATAGATGCTTGCTATATTTTTTGATAATATATCTAAGATTATTCAAAAAATCAATATTGTATAAAAAGTCATTTTTATTTTGTTAATTTTCATATTATTATTTTATTTCTTTTTATTTCACCAGATATTATTTCAAAATTCGATTGATCTGCTTCTATATAGTTTTGTGTCCATCATTTCCATTTAATTTTTCATGTTTTTTCATCAGTTTTTACTGATTCTATTAAAACTTCAAGGGTTTTTCAAATATTTTCTTCTATAAATTTATCTCTTATTTGATCTGATAAATTCATTATTTCCCACATTCTATCTTTTTTGATTTTTCAATCTACTTGTCATGGAAATTTTCATGCAGGAACATCTTCTCATAGTTCATGTCATGAAAAAGGGAAAGCATGAACTTTTGTAATATTACAGTCTTTTATCAAGTTTAGAGTATCTTTAAAATCATCTTCAGTTTCTCATGGAAATCAAACTATTATATCTGCTCAAATACTTACTTTTACATTATCTTTTCTTTTTATTTGTCTAGTTTTTAATAATAAATCTTTTATATATTTTCAATCATAATGTCTAGACATAGATTTTAAAATATTACTAGAACCTGATTGAACAGAATAATGAAAGTGAGGGTAAATTCTAGGATTTTCAAATAATTTTAATACTTCATTAGTTATAAATTCTGGTCACATAGAACTTATTCTAATTCTTGGTATTTTTGTATTTTTTAATAAATAATTTATTAATTCAGCAAATTTAGATTTTCAAATATCATTTGTTGTATCAAGTCACCATGCTGATAAATTTATTCAGGTTAAAACAACTTCTTTTCATCAGTTTTTTTCAAATATCAAAATTTCATCTAATATATCTTCTTTTGTTCTAGAAAAGTGTCTTCATCTTTTTTTTACAGTTAAACAAAATGTACAAAAGCTATCACATCATCATTGAATAAGAATAAATTTTTTTGTATATATTTGAGGAATATTATTTAGTTTATTACTTATATTTTTTCTATTATTATTATTATTATTATTATTTAGTTCAGGATCTTCATTAAGTATAATTATTTTTTCTTTTAAGTATTCTAAATCAGGATATAATTCAAAAAAATTATTTTGAGCTTTTCAGTTTTTAAATGCTCAGCATCAACTTATAAAAATAGTTTCTTCTTTTTTTATATTTTTTGCAGTATCTTTTACAAATTTTATCCATTTTCTTTTTGCATTATCAGTAACTACACAACTTGCTATAAAAATACCATTTTTTCATTTTAATTTTTCTGAGTTTAACCATTTATCTGTATAATATTTATTTACTTTACATCAAAAAATTTTATAATCCATTTTGTATATTTTATTGTATATTTTTAAGTTTTTTATATTATATACAGGAATAATTAATATAAAAGTCAAAATGGAAGGAAAAATAAAAATATGAATAGATGAGGTTTGAAGATGACCTTGGTTATGACCAGTAGTAGCTTGTGCTTTTTGTTTTAATCCAAAATTTAAATTAAATTTAGATTTATTATCAAAAATAACTGATTCAAAAAAAATCACTGAGAAAAAAAGAAATAAAATTTATAATGAACTGATTGAATTATCAAGATGAAATGAACCTAAAATTTTTTTTGGAGTTTGAGTTGTTGATAATTATTTAATTGATGAAATTAATATAAAACAAGCAAATAGAGAAGCTATGAGAAGAGCTTTAGTAGAATTACTGAGAAAAATAAATTCAGAAGATATAAATAGTGTAGTTATTGACTGAAATGATAATTATAAATTTGATGAATTAAAGAAACAGCCTATTTCTATAGTTTGATGAGATTGAAAAGTGCTTGAAATTTGAGCTGCAAGTATTATTGCAAAAGTATTTAGAGATAAGCTTATGAATACTTATTGAGATTTATATCCTGATTTATGAGTAAATAATCATAAATGATATTGAACAAAAAAACATAGAGAATTTTTATCAGATAAATCTAAAATTACTTGAATACATAGACTTTCATATAAACCTGTTAAAAAAATATTAGAAAAAAAACCAAAACTACTTTTACATATTTGTTGTTGACCAGATGCAACTGTACCAATCATGGATTTAAAAAGTAAATATGATATAATTTGCTTTTGGTATGATCCAAATATTCAACCAAAAAATGAATATGATAAAAGATTGAAAAATTTTAAAAAAGTTTGTGAAATTGAAAAAGTACCATATATAGAATGACCTTATGATGTAGATAATTTTATGAAGGAGATAAGGTGATTAGAAAATACTCCTGAAAGATGAGAAAAGTGTACTAATTGTTATGATATGAGATTAAAAAAGACTGCTGAATTAGCTACTAAGTTGTGAATAAAAGATCGGACTACAACATTAAATATTTCTCCACATAAAGATTTACAAAAGATGTTTGTTATATGAGATAAATATGATTTAAAACATAAATTAAATTTTTTAAAAATAGCTTTTAGAAAAAACAAATGATTTGAAAGAAGTGTAGAATATACAAAAAAACATAATATTTACAGACAAAACTATTGTTGATGTATTTATAGTGATACTTATCCTAAAGAATTTAAAAAATGAAAAAAGTCTTAAAAGATAAAATAATAAATATAGAAAATACTGATTTATTTGATAATAAATTATTATTTAATTATTTAGATATTAAAGAATCAGATATAGATATAGTTTATATGTCTGATTTATTAGAATCTAAAAAAAATGAAGAAATTTTACTTAAAGTAAAAGAAAAACCTGCAATGTATTCTAATGTATATTCTCCTGATGATGAATTAGAAATTTTTAAAAATTTATTTGAAAATGCTTTAAAAAATAATAAAAAAATTCATATAGTATGAGTAACTTTAGACGAAGAAATAAAAATTTTGGAAGAATATTATACTGAGTTATGATTTATGAGAGATGATATAAATTGTTTTGAAGTTGATTTTAATATTCCATTAGTAACTGTATCTGTCAAAATAGAAAATATAATATGGAAGGGAAGTGATTATAAAGCACAAAGGTCAAATATATTTTTTAATCCACCTATTCGTGAATCTGGTCAGGTTAAGGCAATGTTTAAATGAATAAATAGATGAGTAATTGCTTGAATTTATATTAGTAATTATAATAAAAATATAGAAAAATTTTTATCAAATTGTTTAATTGAAGAAAAAATATTAGCATTGATTTTATATAAAGTATTAAATTCTAATTATTTAGATATTTGATTTATTTGAAAACAAAAAGAATTAATAATTTCTTATTAATTCTTTTTATTTTGTTATAGTTACTTTTATGTCAGTTGAAAGTGTGTTTTTATTAGAAAAATCTACTTTTAGTGTTACTTTGTACTCTCATGGTTTT
>CAZCCA010000046.1:0-5618 GCA_964497215.1 uncultured Candidatus Peribacteria bacterium
TTTGTTTGAAAAAATTTGAAATTTAGGTGATATTTTTTCTGCTATCAAGAAAAGAGCCAAAAAACTTGACATTTATTTTTTTATTTATATAAATTATATTATTATTTATAAAATAATAATATAATTATGAAACTAGAATGAAGAGAAAATACAATTAGTTGAGAAATAAATATTACTAGTTGAGAAATAAATATTACTAGTTGAGAAATAACAGATGATATTATAAATAATCAAAATTTTTCAAATTGAAAAAACACAATAGAAATTCCAAATAAAGATAAAATGTGGATTAATTATATAAAAACACAATTAGAATTATGAAATTTAACAGATAAACAAAAATGATATTTTAATAGAATATTAAGAGTTTATAGTATGTCTAATTTACTAGAACTAGAATGAAATCCAGTAAATATGGTTGCTAAAATGATATATGGTTCAGATTTTTTTAAAAATTTTACTAATTTTAAATCTCCTGAAGTTGTAAATGAATGGGAAACCTTTGATTTATTTAATTTTCCAGATGAACATGTAGCAAGAAGAACTAGTGATAGTTATTTTATACAAAAAGATGAAAATAAAAGTAATAGTATGCTTCTTAGGCCTCATACTTCAGTAATGTGGAAGTATTTTTTAGAAGATGCTAAATGAAAAGAAATATTAGAAAAAAACTGAGAAGTTAATGTTTTATCTTCAGGTAAGGTTTATAGAGTAGATGATGTTGATCCAACTCATCATGAATGTTTTCATCAGATTGATTGATTAAAAATTATTGAAAAAAATAAAGAAGAAATAACTCAAGAAACTTTAAAAGAAGTTTTAAAAAATGTAATACATACAATTTTTTGAGATGATATTAAATATAGATTTAATAAAGATACTTTTCCTTATACTAAAGAAAGTTTAGAAGTTGAAGTAATGTTTAATTGAAAATGGCTAGAAGTATTATGAGCATGAATAGTTCTCCCTTCTGTAATGAAGAAATTATGATTAGATTCAGAAAAATATAATTGATGGGCTTTTGGATTTTGAATAGAAAGATTAGCAATGACTTTAAAGCAAATTCCTGATATAAGATTATTTTGGAGTACAGATGAGAGAGTAATAAAACAATGGTGAAATTTTGAAGCTTACAAAGAAATTAGTAATTTTCCTCCAGTATATAAAGATATATCAATTTTAGTTCCAAAAGAAAAATTTAAAAAAGATGAAAGTGAATCTAAAAAAAGTTGAGATTTGGAATTAAAAAATGAAGCTGATTTATTTGAGATAGCTTGAATAACTAGAGATATTTGATGAGATTTAATTGAAGAATTAAAAATTACTGATATATATGAAAATGATAAAAAATTTTGAAATGATAAAAAAAGTGTAAGTTTAAAAATTACTTTTAGATCACTTGAAAGAACATTAACAAATGAAGAAATAAATAAAATGTATTTTCAAATTAGAGGAAAAATACAAAATGAATTAAATTATAATTTAAGATAAAATTAACTTTAAAATATAATAAATACTATGAAAAAAATAACAGTTGAATTTATAAAAAATATGAATTATCCTGATTTTGTATGATTTATTAACCAATGGAATGTTCCACCTGGTTCATATGATACATTATCTAGATGGATTAATTATTGAAGAATAAATGAAAAATCAAATATATTAGAAGTTGCTTGTACAACAGGTTTTTCTATAAGGGAAATCTGTAATATTACAAATGCTAGTTGATTATGATTTGATCTCTCATATAAAGCAATAGATAATGCTAATTATAATAAAGAAAAATATACTAAATGATTAAATTTAAGTTATATTCAAGCAAATTGATATGAATTTGATAATAAATGAAAAAAATATTCTCATGTTATTGTATGATGAGCATTAAAATTTTTTCCAGATCCTGACAAAATGATTAATAGAATTACTAATTTTTTAGAGGATTATTGATTAATTTTAGCTTCTCCATTTTATGGAGTTTGAAATATGCCAAAAGAATTAATAGAAAAAGCTAAAAAAGTTTTTTGATTTACAATAACTTCTGAACCATATAAAGAAATAATGAAGCTTTATAATAAATTTGAAATAATATATGAAGAAAGAAAAAAAATGGAATTAGAAACTGAAAAAGAAATAAAATATTATTGTAAATCTACAATTGATTTTGCAGTAAAAAAATTGAATATTAATGATGAAAATATATATAAAGCTTTATATGAAAGATTATATGAAGTAAAAAAAATGTCTAATGAATTAAGAAAATATCAAGAGTATAGTATTTTAATATTAAGATATAGAAAAGATATTTACCCAAATAGATTAGTTGAATTATTTTAAATATATGATACTTACTTGAAAAGAAATAAAAAAGGAAGTAAATAATTGAAATATAATTATCTCTCCTTTTAATATTAATCAAATTAATCCTAATAGTTATAACTACAGACTATGAAAATATTTGAAAATATATAAAAATTTTAATTTAAATAAGCCAATTTTTGAAGAAATTAAAATTCCAAAAGAATGATTTTTATTAAAAAAATGATTTATGTATTTATGAAGTACAGCTGAAATTATTTGAAGTAAAAAATATATGACTTCTCTTATTTGAAAAAGCTCATTATGAAGATTATGACTTTTTTTACAACTTTCTGCAAATGTATGACATACTTGAACTTTTCATAATTGGACTTTAGAAATATATCCAACAAAAGATATAATTATTTATCCAAATATGATTATATGACAAGTCACTTTTTGGACTAACAAATGAGATTTAGATTTATATAGTTGAAATTATAAAAAATATAATAAACCTCAAGAATCTTTAATTATATAATATATATATATGATACTTACTTGAAAAGAAATATTAAAAGAATATAATAATTTAAAAATCAAAATAAGTAATTTCAATGAAAAAAATATTACAACAAATTCTTATGATTTATATTTATGAGATGAAATATTAATTTATAAAGAAGAAGTATTAGATACAAAAAAAGAAAATAATTATGAAATAAAAAAAATTCCAAAAGAATGACTTTTATTAAATCAATGAGATTTTGTTTTAGCTTCTACAAAAGAGAAAATTTGAAGTAATTTTTATGTACCAATTATTCATAATAAATCTTGAATAGCTAGACTATGATTATTTGTACATATAACAGCAGATTTAATTGATATTTGATCTTATTGAAATTCAACATTACAACTTTTTGCTACTTTACCTGTCAAAATTTATCCTTGAATGAAAATTGCTCAAGTAAGTTTTTGGCAACCTAAATGAGATATAGAATTATATAAATGAAAATATCAAAATTCTAAATGACCTAAAGCTTCAAAAATATTTTTAGATTTTTAAAAAAAAATATGAATGAAATTAAAAGTATTGATTTTAAATGAAAAGAAATATGTAAATTACCTGAACAATATTTTGAAAATAAAGATATAGTTAATTTTTTGATTCAAAATAATTTGGTTGAATATTATATACAAAAATTTGAAGAATATTTTTATAATATATGATTTAAAAGAAAAAAATCTCTTCAATTAACTTGAGTTGATAAAACTATATTATTTACAAATTCTGCAATTGTTTCATTAAAAGAATATATCAAAAATTGAAAGAAAATAGAGCCTTATTTTATAACTCAAGAATGTATTAGAGTTCAAAATTTAAATGAAAATATAAATAATGAAATAAAATATATATCTTCATTTAATATGATATGAGTATTCATTCCAAAAGAAGATTATCAAGATTTTATAAATCAAATTTATACTTTTTTGATTGAATGATTTTGATATAATCAAAAGGATATTAAAATAGTTGCAGATAAAACCCATAGAAATTTATTAGATTGATGGGAGAAATTATGAAAAATAAAAATAGAATATAATAAAGAAAACTTTAATTGGAAATTTTGAGAATGAGATTTAATGAAATGAAATTGATTTGATTTTAGAGTTCAAAATAAAAAATGAGAATGGACAGATATTTGAAATATTATGGAAATAATTTCAAATTGAAAAATAAAATGATATTGATTGTGATTATGAATAGAAACTTTAATATCACATAAAAATAATTTTTCTAATCCAATAGAATTTTTTACAAAAAAATCTTGAATAAAAATAGAATGAAATTTAGAAATACATTTTTATGATACATTAAAATTATTAATAGATTCTTATAAAAATTGAATTAAATTATGAAAAAAATGAGCAAATTTTGAAATAAAAAAAGCTTTTAAAAAAATAAATAGTTTATTAATACAAAATACTAATATTTTATTTGATTTAAAAGAAAAAATTAATAAGTTTGAAAGTGCAAATTATTGAAAAAGTTTAGTATGAAATGAAATATTTAATGAAATTTTAAAAAGATCTGATTTTGAAATTTCTAAAAAATCTTTTAGTATTTTAGTAAAACAAACAGATAATAATGAAAATATAATAGATGATTTGAAACAAAAATTGATAAATATAGAATTAGTTAATGAATATAATTGAAATAATATATGAATACAAAATAAATCATTAACATTTGAAATAAAATATATAAATACAAAATGAAAATCCAAAGAAACTTTTAAACAATTAATTAAAAATATCAAAAATTATTATACAATAAGATAGATAAAAATACTAATATTTTATAAAAAAATCATTAAAATGCTAAAAAAAATAGAAAAAGATAAATTAAATAAAATATTATCTTGAACTAATAAATGAATATTAGAAAATTTTTTATGCAAATTATCTAAAACTTATATTCTTTAATAATTCATATTATAAAATTTAAATTTATGAAAACTATATATATAATTACTCCTTCTTCAAATATCAGTAATGAAATAAAAAATGATAAAAATATTAAAAAACAAATAAAAAAAGCTGAAGATTTTTTTAAAAAAATTAATATAAAATTAGTTTATTGAAATTTATTTTTAAAATCTTATTTGTGGTATTCATGAAAAAGAGAAGAAAGAATAAAAGAAATACATAATGGTTTTTTAAATAAAAATATAGATTTTATAATAAGTTCTCAATGAGGATATAACTCTAATGAATTATTAAAATATTTAGATTATGATTTAATAAAATCAAATTATAAACCTATTATTTGACTAAGTGATATTACAATTTTATTAAATGCTATTTTTAAAAAAACCTGAAAAATAACTTATCATTGATATGATTTTATTTGGCAAATATGAAAATCTGCTACAAATATATCTGAAAAAATTTTGGATAATTTTTTAAATAAAAATTTATTAGTAAAAGAAATAAAATGAGAAAAATTAAATAATATAAATTATTGAAAATGAATATTAATAGGTTGATGTTTACCTAGTTATTCATTAATAATATGAACAGAATATGATCCTATAGAATTAGATAAACATTTTATTTTTTTTATAGAAGATATATGAGAACCTTGAGAAAGAATTTTTTCTTATATAGAACAGCTATTAATAAATAAAAAATTTATAAAAAATTGTAAATGATTTATAATTTGAAATTTTTCATTTTGTGATTTTGAAAGTAAAGATCTATTTAATATAGATAAATTAATAAAAAATAAATTAGATTTTTTAAAGATTCCAGTACTT
>CAZCCA010000047.1:0-5469 GCA_964497215.1 uncultured Candidatus Peribacteria bacterium
GTAGTTAATAAAACTGGTTTAAATCTTGCTCTTATTACATCTAAAATCAATTCATCATTATTTTTATATTTATTTTTTTGCTCTTTTTCATTATTATATCTTTCTATTAAAAGTATAGCACTATTTACTCATACTCATATTAATCAAAAAATACCTAATTGAGCAGGAAAACTAAATGGTAGTCATACAATTGTAAGCATTAATACTGCTCAAATAAACAAAAATGGTATAACTGAAAGTACTAGAAATGCTTGTCTAAAATTACCAAAATGTAATACTAATACAGAAAACATCAAAATTATTCAAATACCAAATGCTTTTATTAAGTCAGTCATAGAATTTTGCATATCAGCAACATCTCATGCATATTCTAAATGCACACTAGAAATTTCTTTTTGTATTTCAGAAATATTTTCTTCTATTAAAGGTATTACATTTCATAAACTAGTTTCTTTATTTTTATATGCTCAAATTTTCAAAACTAACTTTCAGTTAATATGGTTGAGGTTTTTTACCTCTCAATTTAATTTAACTGATTTTATAACTTGATTCAAATAAATATCCCTTCAAGGAATCATTATATCTAAAATATTTATATTACTAAGTCTAGTGAAAGCCTTTACATCAACTAAATCAGAAGAATAATCATCAAGTTTTTTTAATAAAATTCAATTTGGTTCATAATTATCAGAAGATTGAATACTAGCTATAAGTAAATCAAGCTCTTTTGAACTTATATTAAATTGTTTAAGTTTAACAATATCCCAAGTAATATCAATTTTTCAATTTGTATATTCAAGAGAACTAGACCAATCATATGTTCAATTTATAGTTTTTAATTTTGGTTCAAGTTTATTATAAAAATCAACTAAATTAGTTAATTTATTTCAAACTAAATAAAAACTTATATCTTTTCATCAGCTAGGTCCAGATTTTTGAATAAATATTTCTAATAAATTAACTTTATCTGAAAAATCACTTTTATTAATATATTTTTTTAAATCTTGTACAATATCTACTGAACTATAATTTCTATATAAATCTTTATCAGTAAGTTTCAAATCAATAAAAGCTAAATCAGGATTAAATCAATTTGTATAAACAACATTATCTAATGGATCTAGAGATTTATAGTTTCAAATATTTATATTTTGATAATCAAGTAATCATTTATTTTCTTCTTTTTTAAAATATTTATCTATTTTGTTAGCAATATTTGCAGTTATTTCTTTATTTTCTTTAAAATTTGTATCAGGAGAATATTTTATATTTACATATATATTATTTGTATCAATTGGTGGTAAAAAATCAGCTTTTAAGAATTGAAAAGCAAATAAAATAGTTATGAAAAATATTGCTATAAATGTAAATACAGATTTCTTATAATTTTTTATAGTTAGTTCAAAAAATGATTTTAATTTTCCAAATAATTTATTTTCCTCAATATTTTTATTATTTGTATTAATAGTTTTTACCTTAAAATTCATACTAGTTAAGACTACTGGTAAAAAAACTAATGAAACAAATATCGAAACAATAAGTACAACATCTACTGTTACAGGCATATACTTCATAAAATCTCATATTTTTCCTGAAAGCAAAAAACCTATAGGTAAAAACATAGAAATTGTAGTAAAATTTCATGAAATTATAGGTTTCCAATATGAACTAATAGAAAATCATACTGCATCCCATTTCTTTAATCATTTTTTTAATCATTCTTCAAATCATTCAATAACTACAATCAAGTTATCAACCATTATTCAAAGAGTAAGTATAAGAGAAAAACTTACTATATTATTAAATGTATATCCTATACTTTTTAATATAACAAATGTAATCAAATATACTAGAGGAAAGACTATTGAAATAGCTAAACTTTCCTTAAATCATATAAATAATAAAATTATTATAAATATAATTATACTTGTTTGCCAAAAATTTGATATAAATGTTTGATAAGTAGAGTCAATTATTTCTTTTAATGAATTTATTTCATAAACTTTTAAATCTTTATGGTTTTCTAATTCTTTTTTATAAGTTTTTTTAATATTATTTATTGTTTCTAATATGTCAGCACCTGGAACTTTTTTAATAGTATATGTGATTGAAGAATAAGTTTCACCTTTATCCATTAAATAAGTTTCGTTTTTAGACATATACGGTCATGTAGTTATTTTTGCAACATTTCATAGTAGTACTGTATTTCAAGATTTATTTATAAGAGTTAAATTTGAAAGATATTCAGAAATTTCAGAAAAATCATCAGGATAACTTCTAAGAGAAAAAGTATAAATATCTCAATCAATTTCTTTTTTATCTGCTGGAAATTTATCTAAATAAGTTTGAATTTCATTTATAGCATATGAAAAATTTATATTATTTTTTAATAACTTATCATAATCAAATTTAATTTTAACTCATGGAATATATGATCAGACAACATCTACTTCACTAACTCAAGGAGTTGCTTGAAGTTTATCCTCTAAATCTCTTATTTTATCATATAAAACAGAAGGAAGATAAGGTCAAACAACAGAAAAAGTATAAATAGGTTCATCTGTTACATCTACTCTTTTCAACACAGGTTCTCTTACTTCATCAGGAAAATCTCATCTAGTTTTATCAATAACTGAGTTTAGGTCACTATAGGCTTCTGAAATATCTTTTTTTCTATCAAACTCTACTGAAATAACTCAAACATTATAAGTAGAGCTTGAGTTTATATACTTAACCTGAGTAACAGATGCTAAATTTTTTTCAAGTTTTTCTACAACTTGTTTTTCAACAGTTTTAGGATCTGCTCATGGGTATACTATAGAAATAGTGAAAAATGGTACATTAATAGCTGGACTAGCCTCTTTTGGAAAAGTTTTAAATGCAAAAATTCATAATAATATTGCTAACAATATCAACATTATAACAAAAGCTTTAAAATGTTTTAATAGTTTTACTAACATATTTCTTATTTATTATTTACAAATTTGAATAACTCAATTTAATCATTTATTTATTTCAACAAAACTTCAATTAATATCTCATAATTCAACTTTTATTAAAACTATTCAGGTAGAACTATATACATTGACAAAGTTTCAATTTATTTTATTTACTACATATGAAACTGGAATTTTAATATCAGTATTCAAATCCTTTTTTTCAATATTTTTATTTTCTTTATTTGTATCAATATCAATTAATTTTAAATTTAAAATCTCTCAATATTTAATATTATTATTTTCTAAATAGTTTGATTCATAAATATAGTTTTGTGTAATTTGATCTTTATAAACTAATGCATTTTTTATTTCTATGTTAATATCTTTTCAATTAAAATGAAACACTAATTTATCTCATATTTTTAATTCAATCGGTGAATATATTTTTATTTTTGTAGAACTATTTTTAGGTAAAATATTACATAAAGGAGTATTTACTCATACACTATTTCAAGCAGAAACTAGTTTTTGTTTAATGGTTCAAGTTAATCCTGCATAAACATTTTTTACAGATAAGTTTGTATTAAGTGAATCAATACTTTGATTAATTTGAAGTATTTGATTATCTAAACTAAGTATTTGAGTATCTTTTGTAGATAACAAATTTTCAAGATTTGACTTAAGAGTTTTTAATCAACTATCTAAATTTAATAATTGTAAATCAAGTCAAACATCAACAGAACCAACTTTGTTTGTTTTTAGATTTTCTAAACTAGTATTTGTAGTATCAATTTGGTTTTGTAAAGACACTATTTGTGAATCAAATGTATTTATAGTGGATGCCCTAGAATTTTCTAGAGAATCCCAAGAACTTTTTATAGCAGATAAATTATTTCAATAATTCAAAAACATAGTATATAAACTATCTATTTGAGTTTGTGGAAAATATATATTTACAACAGATTTTTTCATAGCATCTCTAGCATTTTCATCTAAAACTACTAATTTTCATAAAAAATCTGATATTTCTTGATCAGTTAAATTATTAATATTTTTTAATTTATTATTTAAATCATAAAAATCAGCTTTTACTTTTGATAATAAACTTGAATCTTTAGCTGAAATATAGTTTTCATAGCTATCATTCAATGATTTATTTTCTTTAGTAAATCAAAAAATTTCATCTACTTTTAAAAGATTATCAGAAGAAACTGATTTTATATTTGTAAACAAACTAGTTTTAGTAATATTTATTTTTTCAAGAGCATCTGCTTTTGATTTTTTTGATAGAGAAATATTTTCTTTTAAACTTTTTAAAGTATCTTCTAAAGTTTTTATTTGTTTTTCTAAATCATTTTTACTTAATCATGAAGATTTTTTTGTAAGCTCAATATTTTTTTCAGTTATAGAAATTTGTTCTTTTAAATTTGCTATTTGTGCATCAAAACTAGAAATAGTAGAAGCTTTTATTCATTCTAAATTTGTTTTTTGATTTATTAAACTTCATCTTTGAATAGATAAATTTATAGTATTAGAATTATTAAAATCAGGTTTTATTTGAGCAATTAAAGTATTTTTATTTACTATTTTTCATGCATCACAATTGATAGTTTTAACCACTCCTCACATAGGACTAGAAACTACTTTTAAATCATCATTTATAACGACTCATTTTAAATTTAATTTTGTTTTATCTATATTTCATAAAATAAAAGGTGAATTACATAATTTATTATTTACTTCTTCATCCTTATTCTCAACTATTTCAGTACTTCAACAAGAAGATAAAATAAATACTAAAATTAATAAACTAAATATTTTTTTCATTGATTTATTTATATTAAAACTAATACTAATACTAGTCTACTTAATGTATTAAAAAAATAAAGTTTATTTCTAAACTTTATTTTTAAAGATTAATTAATGTATTTTTTCTTTAATATACCAATTAATTTTCAAATTACTTTATAATTATTTTTTATAAAAATAAAAGACTCTGTTGAAATATATTCACTATAAAAATGACTTAATGTATTTCTTTCTTTTAATAAATCAAACCATATTTCTAAATTATCAATCATTCAAATTTTATAAAACTCTTTATAAATTTGTTTTGGAAATAGATTGCTATCTATTTTTTCATAATCTAAAATTTTTTTCAAAGTTTTCCAAGAAAGCTCAATAGTATATTCAAATCTTTGTATTGCTCAATCTTGCTCTAAGTCAGAATAATTATCTAAATTCATTGCAAAATCTAAAGTTTTGTAAGCCTTTTCTAATAATAAAATTTGTTTTTTTACTATATCTAATTCCATATTTTTATATTTTTAAGTGCTAATTCTTTAAAATCTTGGTCTGTTCTATTAAAATCAACTAAATCTATCAAATAAGGTAATTCATCTAATTCTCTTTTAGTTTTTAAAAATTTTTTATAATCTATTTTTTCTTTTCAAAGAACTCAAATATCATAATCAGAATTATTTTTATAATTTCATATTGCCCTACTTCAAAAAAGAAAAACCTTAAAGTT
>CAZCCA010000048.1:0-3799 GCA_964497215.1 uncultured Candidatus Peribacteria bacterium
TTCTTTGTCAAAACTTTTTATTAGTTTTTTTTAAAATATTATTTTTTATGGTGGGTTATGTAGGATTCGAACCTACGACCCCCTGCTTGTAAGGCAGATGCTCTCGCCAACTGAGCTAATAACCCTTATAATATTTATAAGTGGCGGAAAGTGAGGGATTTGAACCCTCGGAACCTGTGAAGGTTCACACCCTTAGCAGGGGTGCACAATAAGCCGCTCTGCCAACTTTCCATAAGATAAATATTATTTAAATTTAAGCTAAAAAAAAATGGAGGAAGAACAGGGATTCGAACCCTGGGTATCGTGAGATACAACGGTTTTCAAGACCGTCGCTTTCGACCACTCAGCCATTCTTCCAACATATTTATTTAATGGCTCCCTCGACTGGATTCGAACCAGTGACCAAATGGTTAACAGCCATCTACTCTACCGCTGAGCTACGAAGGAATATAAGTAATTTAGCGAGACAGATATTATAGATTTTTTAAAAAATGTCAAAGCTTTTTTTTACTTTTTTTTATATTAAATCATTTTTGAATTATTTTAAGGCAAAAATTTAATAAAATACAAAGTTAACATTTCACTGTTAACTTTATATTTTATTATTGTTCACAATTATATATCAAGATTTTGAACATCTTTAGCTCTTGTTTGAATAAATCTTCTTCTAGGAGGAACATCTCATCACATAAGTATTTTAAATGTCTCATCTGCTTGTTTAGCATCATTTATTTTTACTTTATACATTTTTCTACCCTCTGGATCCATTGTAGTTTCCCATAGTTGTTCTGGATTCATTTCTCATAAACCTTTATACCTTTGAATATTTTCTCAATTTATACCATATTCAGCAATTAATTTTTCTTTTTGATCTTCATCATATACATACCAAGATTTTTTACCTTTAGTAAGTTTATATAATGGTGGTTGTGCAATATATAAATAACCTAATTCAACAATTTCTCTTAAATATCTAAAAAAGAAAGTTAAAAGTAAAGTTCTAATATGAGCACCATCAACATCAGCATCAGTCATTATTATAATTCTATGATATCTTAATTTAGAGACATCAAATGTTTCTCAAATAGAAGTTCATAAAGCTATAATTATATTTTTAATTTCTTGATTTGCAAAAATTTTATCTATTCTTGCTTGTTCAGTATTAAGAATTTTACCTTTTAATGGTAATATAGCTTGATGTTCTCTATCTCTACCTTGTTTAGCAGAACCTCATGCAGAATCTCCCTCGACTATATATAATTCAGATTTAATTGGATCTTTTGAAGAACAGTCTGCTAACTTACCTGGAAGAGTCATTCATTCTAAAGCTCATTTTCTAATAATAGTATCTCTTGCTGCTCTTGCTGCTAATCTAGCTTTTGCTGCCAAAAATACTTTTTCTATTATTTTTTTAGCTGTAGTAGGATCTTCTTCTAAAAATTCCATAAATTTTTCTGAAAAAACTGAGTCAACAGCTCCTTTGGCCTCAGGTGTTCATAATTTACCTTTTGTTTGTCATTCAAATTGTGGATCTACAACTTTTATAGATATAACACAAGTAAGTCCTTCTACAACATCATCATTAGTTAAGTTATTATCTTTTTCTTTTAAAATTCATTTAGCTCTTGCATATTTATTTATAGTTCTTGTTAGAGCCATTCTAAATCATGTAAGATGAGAACCTCATTCTGGAGTATGGATATTATTTACAAATGTAATTATATTATTTGAAAACTCTTTATTATATTGCATAGAAATTTCTACTAATATATCTTTAGCTTCTTTTTCTACATAAAAAACATCTCATATAGTATCTTCCTTTTTATTTAAAAAGTTTACATATGATTTTACTCATCATTCAAAATAATATTTATACCTTTCTCATGTTCTCTCATCATTTAAATAAAGAGTAATTCATTTAGTAAGATACGCTTGTTGTCTTAATCTATCTTTTATAGTTTTATAATCAAATTCTGTAGTTATCTTAAAAATACTAGAATCTGGATAAAATTTGATAATAGTTCAAGTTTGATCTGTTTTTCATACAACTTTTATATCTCAATCTGTTTTTCAAAAAGAAAATGATTGATAATGTATTTCTCAATTTCTATGAACCCATGCTTCCATTTTTGTAGATAAGGCATTTACAACTGAAGAACCTACTCAATGTAATCAACCAGAAACTTTATAACCTCATCAACCAAACTTACCTCAAGCATGTAATACTGTTAAAATTGTTTCTAAAGTAGATTTTCATGTTTTTGCATGTTTTTCTACAGGTATTCATCTTCCATTATCCTCCACTATACATGATCAATCTTTTCATAAGGTTATTTTTATAGTATCACAATAACCAGCCATTGCTTCATCAATAGAATTATCTAATATTTCCCATACTAAATGATGTAGTCATCTTTCATCAGTAGAACCTATATACATTCAAGGTCTTTTCCTAACTGGCTCAAGTCATTCTAAAACCTGAATACTGTCAGCTCAATAATTTTCTTTTTCTTTTGTCATTTTACAATCAATATAAAATAAATTACATTTATATAATAATAAACAAAATTTAAAAATCAAATTTTAGCTATTTATAGACAATGTAAAAAATAAAAACTCTTAAATGTGAAATTTTTATATAAAAAACACTATTTTTAAAAAATAGTGTTTTTATAAAATATACAGAATTTATAATATAAGCTCTTAAAAGTCAAAATATTAAACTTCTCATTTTCAAGCAGCTTCTAATTTGGCTTTTTGATCTGCAACTGCACATGCATCAATAATTGGAGCAAGTTTTCCAGCCATAATTCAAGGTAATCATGAAAAATTTTGACTTATCCTATGATCTGTAACTCTATCTTGTGGAAAATTATATGTTCTAATTTTTTCTGATCTATCTCATGAACCTACTTGAGATGCTCTTGCTTCTCATAATTCTTTTGCTCTTTTTTCTTCAGCTAATATAGAAAGTTTTGATCTCATTATATTAAATGCTTTTTCTCTGTTTTTATGTTGAGATCTACCATCACTACAAAGAACAACTATTCAAGTTGGAATATGTTTTAAATGGACTGCTGAGTCAGCTTTATTAGCATGTTGTCAACCAGGTCATCATGATCTAGTAAACTTCATCTCAATTTCATCTAAATTTAATTCAAAATCAATTTCATCAACTTCTGGCATAATTGCAACTGTAATAGCTGATGTATGAACTCTACCTTTGTTTTCAGTCTCGGGAATTCTTTGAACTCTATGAATTCATGATTCATATTTAAATCTAGAATATGCTCATTCTCATTTTACTTCAAAAACCATTTCCTTAACTCATCACGCTTCTGATATATTTTCCTCTACTATTTCAACTTTATATCACTCTGACTCTGCAAATATAATATAAGCTCTTGCTAATTCTCATGCAAAAAGTGCTGCTTCATCTCAACCTGTACCAGCTCTAACTTCTACCATAATATTTTTATCATCATTTGGATCTTTTGGTAAAAGCTCTATTTTAAGTGATTCTTCCATTTCTGGAATTTTTGATTCTAATTCTCTAATTTCTTCTTTTAACATCTCTCTCATTTCTTCATCTTTTTCATCTTTTAACATTTCTTTATTTTCAGAAAGAGAGTCATTTAAAGCCTTATATTCTCTATAAAGTTCTACTGCTTTAGTGATTTGTTTTTTTCTAGAGCTAACTTCTCTTACTTTTTTTTGATCTTTAAAAATCTCAGGATCTGAAAGTTTAGTTTCTAACTGAGTATATTCTTCTACTAAAGAGTCTAAGTTGAATTTCATA
>CAZCCA010000048.1:3899-5256 GCA_964497215.1 uncultured Candidatus Peribacteria bacterium
TTCAAAAAAGAATGAATTATCCATTCATGTAAGTTCTAATTGTTTTTTTAATTCTGGTTCAATTATTTTCATCACTCCTAATTTATCCAAAACATCATAAACCCTAAGTAATGCTTCTGGATTATCAAAATCTGTCATTCTAACAATTTGTTCTAATCTTATTCATTTAGCTTCAAATTTAAAATCTCATAAATATTTAACCTCAACTGATTTTGGATTTATATTATCTTTTAAATCATATATTTTGATTTCCTTAATTTCACCTTTATTATAATCATCTATGGAAGTAATATCTTTTGCATAATTATCTATTAAATAATCCTTTAATTCTTCTATTCATTCTCAAGTTGCAGCTGATATTATATAAATATCTTTATTTTTAAATTTGTTTTTAAATTCAGAAACAATAAATTCCTTCATTTCCTTATCTAATAAATCAGCTTTTGAAAATACTATAATTTCTTTTTTATTAGCTAAATCTGGTGAAAATAATTTTAATTCATTCCTAATATCTTCATAATCTTTAAATACTTGATCCATTCTATACATATCAAGTAAATGTAATAAAACTCAAGTTCTTTCAATATGTTTTAAAAATTCCACTCATAATCATTTTCACTCATGAGCACCTGGTATTAGTCATGGTACATCTTCAATAACTAATGATTTACCTTTATAATCTAATACTCATAA
Organism: uncultured Candidatus Peribacteria bacterium; assembly: GCA_964497215.1. Taxonomy (GTDB): domain Bacteria; phylum Patescibacteriota; class Gracilibacteria; order BD1-5; family UBA6164; genus UBA6164. The sequence continues at coordinate 4,593 of CAZCCA010000048.1, forward strand.
ATTTGGAGTAATGGTAGTAAAAGGATAATCTCAAATTTTTGCTTTTACATTTGTAATTTTTGAAATAAGAGTTGATTTTCAAGCTGATGGAACTCATATAATTCAAATATCGGCAACTAGTTTAAGCTCTAAATATAAATCTCTTTCTTCTGAAATATCTCACAATTCAGCAAAAGCTGGTGCTTGTCTAGTTGAAGAACAAAAGTGAGAATTTCAAAAACCTCATTTTCATCATTTTGCAACTAATAATTTAACATTATTTTCTGATAAATCTGCTATCAATTCTCAAGTATTTGCATCTTTTACTATTGTTCAAACTGGTACTTTTAAAATAAGATGAGGAGCATTAGCTCAATGTTTATCTTGAGTTCATCAATCTTCTCATTTTTCTGCTTTTAAAACTTTTTTATGCCTATATTCTGAAAGTGTATTTAAATTTTCATCTGTCATTAAATATACATCTCAACCATCTCAAGCATTACCTCCCCGAGGTCATCATTTAGGTATATATTTTTCTCTCCTCCATGAAACAAGCCCATCTCAACCTTTTCAAGAAATTACTTTAATTTTTACTTCATCTATAAACATCTAATTTTAAATATTATTTTTAAATTTTCTACATTATATAGATTTTTATTAAAAAGCAATTATAGTTAATAAATAA
>CAZCCA010000049.1:0-1262 GCA_964497215.1 uncultured Candidatus Peribacteria bacterium
AAAAACCTCTGCATCCTTTTCAGATTCAAAAGATACTTCATCCCACCAAGATTTAACTACTAAATAAGTTAAACCAAATTTTTGACATAGATTATTTATAGCAATTGTTGTCATAAATTTTAAATTATATTTTATATATTATATTTATTTTTTTAAAATTCTAAAATAAAAATTATCATCTCACCAATTATACAAAAAAGTATATAAAAACAAAACTTTTTATATACTTTTTATATTCTTTTATTCTATAACTCCACTCATAACCAAATCATCATCTAAATATACAGCACATATTTGACCACTTGCTATTGCCCTTTGTTTTTCTTTGAATTCTACTCTATATTTATTTTTTTCTTTATAAATAATACAGTCTTGATCTGCTTGCCTATATCTAATCTTACATTTAGCTTCAAGTGGAAAATTAAAATCATCTTTTCATAAAAAATGAAATTCTGAAATAAAAAGTTTATCATCAAATAATTCTAAATCACTAGCTGTTCAAACAATTATTTCATTTTTTTCTATATCTTTTTTTATTATAAAAATTGGTTCAGCTTGACCTCAAATATCAAGTCATTTTCTCTGACCTATTGTATAATAAAATACTCACTTATGTTCTCCTAAAACTTTTCAACTAGTATCTTTTACTAATCATGGTTTTGGAGATATTTTTTTCTCTAAAAACTTTGTTAAATCCACTTTTCAAACAAAACAAATTCACTGACTATCTTTTCTTTTTGCATTTGGTAATCATATTTCTAATGCTATTTTCCTCACTTTTGGTTTTTCTAATTCTCAGATTGGAAATAATGCTTTAGATAATTGATATTGATTTAATCATGCTAAAAAATATGATTGATCTTTATTATTATCTATTCATTTCTTTAAATGAAAAATACCATATTTATCTTCTGTTATTCTAGCATAATGTCCCATTGCTATTCAATCAAAACCATGTTCTAATGCTTCTTCTAAAAATATCTTAAACTTAACTTCACTATTACACATTATATCTGGATTTGGAGTAATTCATTTTTTATATCAATCATACATATATCACAATACTTTTTCTGTATAAGTATCTCTATAATCAAAAATAAAAAAAGGAATATCAAGAAAAGCTGCAACCTCTTTTGCAACTTTTATATCTTCTTTTGTAGGACAAAATTCTCATTCATCTGCCATATAATTTATCATAAATCAAGCTGTAATATCATATCACTGCTTTTTTAATAAATAAGCTGAAACTGCAGAATCAACTC
>CAZCCA010000049.1:1362-5247 GCA_964497215.1 uncultured Candidatus Peribacteria bacterium
ATAGTATATCATCTTCATAAGGTTTCTATTCAAGTATTATCTCTATGTCTCTGACTAACAGCTTTCATTCTTTTCATTATAAATATATATAAAAAGACTAAAAAGAAAAAATAAATTACTATAAGTATATATTCCATATATTTTCATTAATAATAATTAAATAAATTATATAAATAAAAAGCAAAAAATCAATGATTAGTCTTTTAAAAAGTCTTTTAAAAAGTATATTTTATAGTATAATCAGTAAAGTTTTAAACAAAATAATAAACAAAATATGAAAATCTGATTAGATTTAAGATTTATAAGTGATAATTTATACTCATCATATGTTTTAGAACTAGTAAGTTGATTAATAAAAAACGATTCAAAAAATCAATTTACTATTTATTGTAATCAAAATTTGAAGTGATTTAATTTTACAAATTGTATAATTAAAAATGTGTGAATAAAAAATTTAAGTTTCATAGAACAAACAACTTATAATAAAATACTTAAAACTGATAAAAATAATTTAATGATTTTTTTTAATCATTATAAACCTGTTTTATACAAATGAATATATTTTACTTTAGTTGATTCTCTAAAAGATATCTATTATAATAATTTTTCAAACTATATTCATAAATATACTTTTTTATATTTAATGGAAAAAAATTTAAAAAATGCATCTAAACTAATGTGTTTTGATAAACAAACTAAGAGTGAATTAATAGAAAAATTTAATATAAAAGAAGAAAAAATAGATTTTATAAATTGATTTTTTCCAAATAAAGATATTTTAACAAAAATAGAATACTTACAAATAGATATAAAAATAAAATATAATATAAAAAATCCATATTATATCTATTCATGATGAGAATGATTAGAAAAAAATTATGAAAAATTAATTAATTGTTTTAGTAGATTGAAAAAAAATTGAAAAAAAATAGATTTAGTAATTTTATGAAAAGAAATTTCAAAAAATATTCCTCTTAGAAAACTAATTTTAGAATTCAATATGCAAAAAAATATTCATTTTATTTCTATGATAAAACAAAATGAAAAAATACTTTTTTATAAAAATGCAGTCTGAACAATTTTACCTAGTTTTTATGAACCATTTCCTTTTAGATTAACAGAACCATTATATTATAATACTCCGATTCTTGCTAGTGATTTAGAAAATATAAAAAATATCTTTAAAGATAAAATAAAATATTTTTCTCCTATTTCAGTAAACAGTATTTATGAAGCTGTAAAAGAAGATTTACTTGACTCAGATAAGAAAGTTCATTATAATGAAGTAATAAAAACAATTACAAAAGAAAAAGCAATTGCAAAATTATTAGATATAATCAATTAAATATGAGTCAATTAACACAAAGAAATATAGATATATTAAAAATAATTGTTGAAGAATATATAGAAACTTGAGAGGTTTTAGGTAGTAAACTTTTATTACAAAAATATGATTTATGAGTAAGTCCTGCAACAGTTAGATGAGATATGGCAAAACTTGAAACTTTAGAACTAGTATATCAACCATATAATTCTGCATGAAGACTTCCAACATCAAAATGATTAAGAGCTTTTGTTAATTATTTAATGGAAACTTCTCCTGAACATTTTTTACAACAGAATAATATTCAGATATGAGAAAATAAAATAGAAAAACTTTCTGATTTCACTCATAAAATTTCCTTTGAACTAGCTAAAAGTACTGATGAAATTGCATTTTTTATAGTCCCTGAAAAACATATCATCCAATATTCTTGAATAGGAGTTTTTTTAGAAAAAAACCATAAGAGATTATGAAATTCAATTTTTTCTATTATAAAAATGCTTGAAGATAAATTTAATTTTTCTAAGTTTATTACATCATTTCCCTTAAATAATGGAATAAATCTATTTATTTGAGAAGAAAATATACTACCTTTTTTAAAAGATTATACAATCATAGTAAAACAAGTTAATATAGACTGAAATATTTGATATATCGGTTTAATTTGAAGCCTAAAAATGAACTATAGCTTTAATATTAGTGCAGTTAAAGGGATAATATAATTAAAAAAAGAGAAAACTTTTGTTTTCTCTTTTTTCTAAATCAAATATTATAAATATTTAGAACATACAGTTTCTAATTGATCAGCTTGTTGAACACCTACTAAAGTTTCAACTGGTTCACCATCTTTAAAAACAATTAAAGTAGGGATAGACATAACTCTAAATTGTCCAGCTATTTCAGGATTTTCATCAACATTTACTTTAGCTACTGTCATTTTATCTCCCATAGAATCAGAAAAAGTATCTAAAATAGGTAACATCATTTGACAAGGCCCACACCATTCAGCCCAAAAATCAACTAAAGTAACACCAGATTTAATTGTATCAGCAAAAGTATCTTTGTTTAATTGTACAGTCATATTTTCAATTAATTAATTAATAAATTATGAAAGGATTATATTAAAAAAGTTTTTAAATGCAAAATAATTTTAACTAAAAATATCTTTAAAAACTTTTATAGCTAATTCCTGATTAATAAAAAATGGTGATGTTGCTACAGTAATAAGAGAAGCTTTATTTGCAGCATCTAAAACTACTTTTTTCTTTAATTCATAATCTATGAAATCTAACTCTGGCTGAAAAAAATCTAAATCTAAATTTAAAATAATATTATCTTTATATTTATCTAAATCTTTTAGATAATCATTTAAATTTGTTTCATTTCTTATTTGAATTATATCTCAAATAATTCATTCTTCTTGTGCTGGAACAATATAATCCCCTACATTTAAAACTTTATTTGTAAACTCAAATACTTTATCTAAATCAAAACTATCTGGTTTTAATAAATACTTCTCATTATTTCTAGTATCTGCATGTTCATCTATATGTATCAAAGTATTTTCATCTCATATAATATTCTCTTTTCTTGCTAAATACCAAAAATAATATGCATGATTATGATTATCAAAAAGATAAATATCTTTATTTTTCCATTTTATTTTATAAAAATTTTTAAGTCAATAATTAGTAGATAAATTATCATCAAAACCAAAATCTTCAAAAGCTATTTTTGCCTTATTATCTTGCAATGAAATATCATCTATTTTAGCATTTATTAAACTAGGGATATATAGTCTTTTATTATTTCTTTTATCATATGAAAAAGCATTGTTTCAAACAGCTTTAGTTAAATAAAATCATTCTTTATACATTTTTCTTTTTTAAAATACATTTTTAAGTATTATATTTAAAATAATAAATAAAGAAAAATAAATGCTTAAAAAAGATATTCCATACTTTGCTGAAACACTTAATAAAATGTTTCCTGATGCAAAAACAGAGTTAATTTATAATAATGAGTTTCAACTACTTATTGCTATTTTGATGTCAGCTCAAGCAACTGATAAACAAGTAAATAAAGTAAACAGAAACTTTTTTGAATTTCTAAAACAACCACAAGATTGAATTGATATATGAATAGAAGAAATAACTATGTTTATAGATAGTATTTCATTTTTTAATAATAAAGCTAAAAATATATATAAAACATGTGAAATATTAATAGAAAAATATAATTCTAAAATCCCAAAAACTATACCAGAATTAACTGAACTACCATGAGTATGAATCAAAACAGCAAAAGTTTTTTTAGCAGTAATTGAAGATGCTCCTTACATAGGTGTAGATACTCATGTTCATAGAGTTTTAAATAGACTTTGATTAGTAAAAACTAAAACTCCAAATGAAACTGATAAAAAAATAAGTAAAAATTTTACAAAACAAAATCACTGAATGCTTCATAATACACTTGTTCTTTTTTGAAGATATCATTGTACGGCTAGAAAACCAAAATGCAAAACCTGTCCTTTTTTAGAAAAATGTAATTTTAAAGAAAAG
>CAZCCA010000050.1:0-5103 GCA_964497215.1 uncultured Candidatus Peribacteria bacterium
ATCTGATTGATCATTTTGTGTAGCTGTTGCCATATTTATTTAATTAATTTTTAATATACACATATATAATATCATAATATTTTTTTGAATGCAAAATTTTGTAAAAATTTACTGTAACATTATCTAAACTTAATATAAAATTTGAATTTTTAAAATTAATAAATATACTCTCATCACAATTTTAAATATTTAATTAATAAAAAATATGGATTTTTCAAAAGCATGAGAAATGATAAAACTTCAACAAGAAGCAATGAAAATAAAAAAAGAGTTAGAAAATACTTATATTGAAGCTGAGGTTAATGGTTTAGTTATAACTGTTAATGGTGAAATGAAAGTAGAAAAAGTAGATTTTGAAACTGATGAATTAATAAAAAGTTTATCAGATACAGAAAAAGAAGCACTACAAAATGCTATTTTAGAAGCTGTTAATAAATGAGTTAAAAAATCACAAGAAGTAGCTGCTGAAAAAATGCAATGAGTTATGGCTCAAATGTGAATGTGAGGAGCAGGTGGTTGAATGTGATTACCAGGTATGTAAAATAAAAGTTAGATTAATTTCTAACTTTTATTTTTCTTTAAAAAATAATTGTAAAAATACATTTTTTCTTTAAAATAAAGCAGTAATTTTTTGAATTAATTATTTATGACATTTAAAAAAAATAAAATTAAAAAATCATCACCAGTATATTTAAATATAGTAGGAATTATATCATTAATTTTGATTTTTTTATTATGATTTTTTTTATTAAAAAATATTTCATTTTTTAATTTTAATGAAATAATTACTCCACAAAATATAGATAATTCTTGAGAAAAAAAGAATGAAGTTCAAATAAAAAATCAAAAAGTAAAAGATTATATAAAAAATAAAAATAGTTCAGAAAAAATTAATATTTTAATTGTCTGAAGATGATGATGAGATCATGATGCCCCAAATTTAACTGATACAATAATTTTAGCTAGTATAGATACAAAAAAACATATAATAAATATATTATCAATACCTAGAGATTTATATGTACAATATCCTAGTAAACAAAAAATCTATACTTCTTCATGATATATTTTAAAAGAAAATAAATGAAAAATTAACTGACTATATGCAACATATTCATTAAAAAATAATTCAAAGAAAGAATGAATGAAAGTATTAAAAAATAAAGTTACCCAAATAACTTGAGAAAAAATAGATTATTTTATAAATATTGATTTTAACTGATTTGAAAAAATAATTGATACAATTTGATGAATTCAAATAACAATACCTAAACAATTTGTAGATAATAGATATCCTGATTGAAATTGGTGATATAGAACATTAATATTCAAAAAATGAACATGGTTATTTGATTGAGAAAATACATTAAAATATGTTAGAAGTAGACATTCAACAAGTGATTTTGATAGATCTATAAGACAACAACAAGTTATTAAAGCAATAAAAGATAAACTTATCTGAAGTTATTTCTTTAAATCTCCATGAAAAATCAAAGAATTATATGATGTATTTACTAAATATGTTTATACTGATTTAAAATTATCAACATTAATTAAACTTTCATATACATTAAACTCAAATGATTATAAAATAATTTCTTCAAATATAAATGATTCTTGTTTTTATTGAAGTGATACATGTAGTAAATGATGATTCTTATATGCTCCTCAAAGAAGTTTATTTTGATGAATGTCTGTATTATTATTAAATTGAACTGATAAGGATCATTTAAATAATTATTCAAAAATTCAAAAATATACAAATATAGTTTTTAATTATCCAGAAATATATAAAGAAAATTATAAAATAAATATTTTTAATTCTATAAAAGTTAATAATCTAGCTTGATTACTCAGTAATGATATTGTTAGATATGGTTTTAATATACCACAATATAACTCAATATGAAATACAAAAAAAACATATACTAAATCAGTTGTTTATTATAACAATATAGATAAAAATTCTAAAACAATAGAATTACTTAAACAATTCATAACAGCAAAATTTATACAAACAGACTTTCCAAAATATTCAAAAGATAATGCACAAATAGAAATAATAATTTGAGAAGATTATTTATCTGACAAAAACCCATTTAATTTTTAAAAATAAAAATGACTTTCAAAAAATCAAATATATCAAATAGTAAAAAAAGACTAAAAACTACCTATACAAAAAAAGTAAATAAAAAAACAAAAAAAATATTACAAAAAAAATGAAAAAATATATTTTTAAAAATAATGATATATACGTTTTTATTTTTTGTATTTTTTTGAATCATATTATCAACTATTTTATACCAAAAATATATAGTTTGACTTCCTCCTGTTAGTGAACTTAAAAATTTAAATATTGCTGAATCATCAGTGATTTATGATAGAAACTGAAAAGAATTATATAAAATATTTAAAGAAAATAGAACATATGTAGATTTTGAGGATATTAATAAAAATATGATTAATGCTATAGTTTCTATTGAAGATAAAAGATACTGGACTAATCCATGAATTGATATTATATGATTAGCTAGAGCATGACTTAATTATATTACATGAAATTCAAAATGATGAATAGCCTGAACTTCAACTTTAACTCAACAATTAATAAGAAATACAATAATTACAAATGAAAGAAGTTTAGAAAGAAAAATAAAAGAAATTTACTTAGCATATAAGCTAACTTCTACATTATCAAAAGAAAAAATACTAGAATTATATTTAAATAAAATTTCTTATTGACATAATGCTTATGGAATAGAAGAAGCTGCAAAAACTTTTTTTAATAAAAGTGCAAAAAACTTAAATATATTTGAATCTTCTATTTTAGCATCTCTACCTAAATGACCAACATATTATTCTCCATATAATCATCAGGATAGAATAGTATGATATCCATATATATACTCATGAGAAAATGAAAAAGATAGAACTAAAATTATCACAAAAAAAGATGTAATATTACATAAAGAAATACTAAATAAATTTATTAACTTTATATCATGATTAAAAGCTAGTAGATTAGAATGAACTAATAAAACATTAATTTGTTGAATAAAAAAAGAATATTTCAAAAACCAAATTAGAGTTGATAATGACTGATGTAGTGTTATTGAATATTCATGATTAATTAATTTTTTAAATAGCATTAGAATAAAATATTGAGATAATTATATAGAATATCAAACTTGAAGAAAAGATAGAGTTTTATGAAGAATGTTAGAAGATTGATATATAGATTTTAAAGAATACAAAAATTCAATATTAACATGAATTTGATATAAATTTAATCAAAAAAGAGAAAATATAAAAGCTCCTCATTTTATATTTTTTGTAAAAGAGTATTTAGAAAAAAAATATTGAGAAAAATTAGTAAATATTTGATGATTACATATTTATACAACTCTTGACTTAACTTTACAAGAAAAAGCAGAAGAAATAATTAAAAATCAAACAAAAATAAATGAAACTAAATTTTGAGCTAGAAATGCAGCAATAATAAGTCTAGACAATAAAACATGAGAAATCCTTACAATGGTTTGATCAAAAGATTATTTTGACAAAGACAATAAATGAAATGTAAATATTATAACTTCAAAACTTCAACCATGAAGTACATTTAAACCATTTGTTTATTCTATGTGAATATACAATAAACCTTTATGAAATAAATCTGTTATATATGATTTAGAAACTGATTTTTGAAATAATTATGTTCCAGCAAATTTTGATTGAAAATTTATGTGAAAAATTAATTTATCAACTGCATTAAATAATTCTAGAAATATTCCTGCTATAAAAATGTTTTTTATGGCTTGATGAGAAAAAAATATAATTACATTCATGAGAAAACTATGAGTTAATTCACTTAGATACAATGCAAATTATTGAGCTCCTCTTGCATTATGAACATGAGAAATGACTCCATTAGAATTAGCAAGTGCATATTCTATATTTGCAAACTTATGAATTAAAAAAGAAATAACACCTATCTTAAAAATAACAGATTCAAAAGGTAATATTATAGAAGAAAAAAAAGAAGATAAAAAAGAGAATAGAATTATATCAGAAGCTCAAAGTTATATTATAAATTATATGCTTAGTGATTCTGCTACTCGTCCTAGTTTTTGGAATAACTACTTAACATTATCAGATAGAAAACTAGCAGCAAAAACATGAACTTCTACAAAACAATATATTAAAAATGGGAAAAAAGATATTTATCCAGCAAATCTTTGGACAATATGATATACTCCACAAATAACTACTGTTGTTTGGGCCTGAAACACAAACTGAGAAAAATTAAAATATAAATGAAATTGATTAGAATGAACATGACCAATAATGAAAAATTTTATGGAATATATTCATAAAACAAAGCAAGTAGAAAATTGGGAAAAACCAAGTTCAGTTAAAGAGATAAATATTTCAAATATATCTTGATTATTACCAAATCCTGAAAAAACTAATCCTGCTTTTATAACAAAATGATTATTTGTAAATAAACCTACAAAATATGATAACAGTTATACATATGTAAAAGTTGATTCATTATGTAATTGAGAAGTTACAAAAAATACACCTGAAGCAGCAATAAAAACAGCAATTCTAATACAATTTAATTCATTAATGCCCAATAATCCAAAATGGCAAAACCCAGTTATAAAATGGTCTCAATCTGATAAATTTAAAAAAATATATTGAAATATTCCAAATTTAATAACAAAAGTAAATCCTCCTTGTAAAAGATCAGGAATTCCTTCTGAAATTATAATAAAAACAACTATAAAAGATAAAGATATCCTATATGCATGAGAAAACTTTGTTCAATTTGCATATAGAAGTAATAACCCAATAATTAAAGTACAAGTTTTGATATGAGATACTATTGTTGATGAAGTAAAAGTTAATAATAAAAAATCATGATCATATAGCTGAAAAATATTTATTCCTATTACAAAAGTTAATAGAAACACTACTATAACATTAAAAGCAATAGATAATGAATACTATTCTGATTCAGTTGTAAAAAATATTTCTATTAAAAGAAAATAATTAAAAGTCAATTTAAATAGTTTTAAAAAATAAAACATAGATTTAAAA
>CAZCCA010000051.1:0-4779 GCA_964497215.1 uncultured Candidatus Peribacteria bacterium
AAAAAATAAGAAAAAATGATTGATATATTTATAAAATATTTAAAAGAATCTTTTAGAGATTTACTTCCGATAGTAGTAGTAATACTATTTTTTCAACTAATTATATTACAAACCATACCAAGTAACTGGAAAGAAACAAGTTTATGATTGATTATTGTTTGAATAGGTTTAGCAATTTTTTTAATGTGATTGAAATATGGTATATTTCCAATTTGAGAAAGATTAACTAAAAGTTTTATTAATAAAAAATCATATTTTTGGATAATATTTTTTTGATTTTTAATATGATTTTCTACTACAATAGCTGAACCAGCATTATATGTAATAGCTGAAAAAGCAGCATTGATTAGTGATTGAAAAATAAATCCAGATACATTGAGGCTAGTAGTTGCATTATCAGTATGAACTGCAATATCTTTATGAATAATTAGAATTATAAAGTGAATTTCTATACAGTATACTATTATAATATGATATTTACTTGTTGTTTGAGTAACATATTTTACACCTCATGAAATAGTATGACTTGCATATGATCTAGGTTGAGTTACTACTTCAACAATAACAGTGCCACTAGTAGCAGCTATATGAATATGAGTTGCATCACTTTCGAAAAAAAATAATTCTGTAATAAATTGATTTTGATTAATTGCTTGTGCTTCACTTTTGCCTATGTTTTTTGTACAAGTTTACTGAATAATAATATATAATTATTCAGATAGTATAAATATAATAACTGAAATTAGTACACAAACTATAAATAATACAAATTTATTAAATATAACTAACCTTTTGTTATGATTAATAAATACAATAAAGGATGTATTACCTATAATTATAACAATATTATTTTTTCAATATATTATTTTAAAAGAAAAAATACCATTAAAAGAATTCAAAAGTATAGCAGCATGATTTTGAATGGTTATACTTGGATTATATTTCTTTATCTTAGGTTTAGAAATGTGATTGTTTAATCTTTGAACAAATATGGCAAATCAATTAACACAAATAAATACAGTATCAATTATATTTTTATTTGCATTTGCATTATGATTTTCTACTACAATGGCTGAACCAACATTGATAGCAATTTCAAATAAGGCAAATGAAATAAGTAACTGAAAAATTAATCCTCTAATTCTTAGAATATTTGTAGCATTATGAGTATGAATTTGAATATTAATTTGAACACATAGAATAATAGAATGAGATTTTATACAATATTATATTATGATATGATATATATTTGTAATAATACTAACAATATTTACACCAAAACATATTATTGCAATTGCATATGATAGTGGATGAGTGACTACATCTACAATAACAGTACCATTAGTTGCAGCATTATGAATATGATTAGCAACAAATATACCTTGAAGAGATCCTTTAACAGATTGATTTTGATTAATTGCATTTGCTTCACTATTTCCAATTTTAAGTGTTTTAATTTATTGAATAATTACAAAGTATTATAAAATAACAGAAAGAAAAACATCTTTAAAAAAATAAGCTTAATATAAAATTAAGCTTATTTTTTTAATTTACTCAAAGCTTTTAATCTCTTTAATACAGTTGGATGACTATAATTAAAAAATTCATATAAAAAATGAGGTCTAAGATTACTTAAATTATTTCTAGATAATTTAATCAAAGCATTTTTTAAATCATCAGGATTATGATTAATTCATGCAAATTCATCTGCTTGATATTCATTTCTTCTTGATAAGATATTTCATAATAATCAAAAAATAATTGATATAGGTGTATATAATATTCAAAAAGCAACAATTCAAACTGCAAAACTTCAAGTTTTTGATCATAATGCTTGTGAAACTTCTGGTATAGATAAAGTGAGTCCAAGTATATACAACATTATTCAAGTTTGAATTGTTCAAAAAATAAGCATTTGTAAAGTATGTTTTCTTTTATAATGTCATATTTCATGAGCTAACACTCAAACTAATTCAGAAATATTTAAATCATTTATCAAAGTATCATAAAGAACTATTCTTTTTTTAGGTCAAAATCATGAAAAATAAGCATTTGCCTTACTACTTCTTTTTGATCAGTCAATCACATAAATATTATCTAATTTAAATCATACATTAGTAGCAAACTTTTCTATTTCAGTCCTAAGTTCACCATCTTTAAGTGGTGTTTGCTTATTAAATAATGGAACAATTAAACTACTATAAAACATCATCATAAATACAGATAAAAATGTTATAACTATCCAAGTATAAATCCAAAAATTTGTTCCAGTTTTTAAATAAATCCAAGTAATAATAGATAATAATAATCATCAAATTATTATAGTTAAAATAAAAGATTTTATAGAATCAATAAAAAATAACTTTTTAGTCATTTTATTAAATCAAAATTTTTCTTCTATTACAAAAGTAGAATAATATGAAAAAGGTAAAGATATAATAGTTTGAATAACCATTATTATTCAAAAAAAGTATAAAGTTCTAAGTATTTCATTGTTTGTAAAATTTGATATTTGATCATACAAAAATCAAAATCAACCAAAAATTAATACAAAAAACATTAAGAAAAAAGTAAAAAATCATGAAATAGTAGAAAAAGTATTTTTAACTTTTTCATAATCCATAGACTTTTTATATTTTTTTTCATCATAGATTTCTTTTAATTCATCAGGTAATTTATCAGACCAGTTTTTAGTATTTAAATAATCTAAAATTTTTGATAAAACAAATTCTCAAATAAATAAAGCAAGTATTATATATAAAATAGTTTCAGCCATATAGTTTATTATAAATTAAATTTTCTCAACTCTAGATCAATCTCTAGAATCAATTATTTTGTATCACTGTTTAAGTAGTTCATTTCTCAATTTATCTGCTAAATCAAAATTTTTATCTTTTTTAGCATTATTTCTTTCTTCTAATTTTTTAAAAATATCATAAGGAATTTCTTCCTTTTTTTCTAAAATATCAAAATCAAATATTCATAAAACCTGATTCATAGTGCCAAACATATCTTTTATAGAAATTATTTCTTCATGTGATAATTCATTATTTCTAATATTGGTATTAGTGAACTTTGCTAAATCATGATAAACAGTCATAGCTTCTGGAATATTAAAATCATCTTCAAGTTGATATATATATTCTTGCATAACTTCTTGCATATAATCTCTAAAATTTCTTGAAATTCATTTAATTTCTTTTTCACCTAATTTTATTTCTCTATCAACAAGTTTTAATGTTTCATCTATATAATTAATAGCATTAATATTTGCCTCAAGTTTATCAAAACTAAAATCTATACTTGAAGAGTATTTAGCATTAATAAAACTAAGTCTTATAGCTCTATATAATACAGATTTAGCAACATTTTTATATTTATCTTCAATATCTGATAATGTGTAAAAATTTCATTCAGATTTTGACATCTTTTTACCATCAACCATCAAATGTCATGAATGTAGCCAATATCTTGAAAACTCTTTTCTTGTACAAGATTCAGTTTGTGCAATTTCATTTTGATGATGTGGGAAAATCAAATCTACTCATCACATATGAATATCTATTTGCTGACCAAAATATTTCATATTACAAGCAGAACATTCTATATGCCAACCTGGTCTTCATTTCAAAATAATTTCTTTTCAATCTATAATAAATTTTTCATTCCAGAAGTTATCTCAATCTGACTCTTTATATGCTTTCCAAAGAACAAAGTCAGAAGCAGATTCCTTATCATATTCATCATTATCTATTCTTACTCAATCTTTTAATCAAGACATATCAAGATTTGCTAACTTTCAATATTTTTTAAAAGATTTAACATCAAAATAAATACTTCAATCATCTCATAAATATGCACTTTTTCTATTTAACATAGTTTGTATCATTCTAACCATTTCTGGAATCAAAGTCGTTACAGGAACAATATTATCAGCTTTAATAACTCATAATTTTTTAATATCATTTAAAAATGCTTTAGTATATTTTTCTGTAAAAGTTTTTAAATCTACTCACTCAGACATACTATCTCTAATTGTTTTATCATCTACATCAGTTATATTCATTGTAGTTTTTACATTATATCCCAAAAATCTCAAAGTTTTTACAACAATATCTTCAAAAATAAATGTTCTTAAATTTCATATATGAGCATAATTATAAACAGTAGGACCACAATAATAAACTTTTACTTCCCTACTTGATAATGGTTTAAAGTTTTCAATTTTTCTTGTTTTTGTATTATAAAATTTCATTTATTTATTATTAGTAATATTTTTATTCGTCTTTTTTTTCTTTTTATTTTTATAAAAAACAAACTCAGAAGCTTTTACAGGAGTAATATAATTATATATATTTCAATCAACATTGATATTTGGTCATTTTTTACATTCTCACATACATAAACTTTCTTCAATTATTAAGTCATCAATATTAAATATTTGTTTATCATTTTTTAATCTAGTTATAATATATTCACTAAATCTATCTTTACATGCACTTCACATACATACTTTTATTTTCATTTTTATTCTTTTAATAGCCATTTAAAACCACTTATAATATAATTATAAATTAAAAATAAGCAAAAAAATAAAAAAAATCAAAAAAACATTTGATTATATATTTTTTTCTATATACTAATTTAGCAATAAGTAATGCCGTGGTAGCTCAGGGGTAGAGCAGGGCCCTGAAAAGGCCTGTGTCGGTGGTTCAAATCCGCCCCTCGGCACCATTTTTATAAATAATAAAAAGTAAGATTAATTCTTGCTTTTTTATT
>CAZCCA010000052.1:0-4737 GCA_964497215.1 uncultured Candidatus Peribacteria bacterium
TGAAAAAAAAGATGAGAAATTCCTAATGAATGTATAAAAAATAGATATAGCTTATTTAGATAATTAATAATTTATAAAGTTTTAAAAAAAATGACAAGAAAAATATCAAAATGTGTTATTCCTGCTGCATGAATGTGAACTAGATTTCTCCCTGCAACAAAGGCTTTACCAAAAGAAATGTTTCCTATTATTGATAAACCAGTTATGCAAATGCTTGTAGAAGAGGCAATTTCTGCATGATGTACTGATATTATAATTGTTACATGAAGAAGTAAAAGAGCTATAGAAGATCATTTTGATTCTAATCCAGAGCTTGAAGCTAGATTAGATAAATCATGAAAGTTTGATTATCTTAAAAATGTAAAATGATTAAATACTATGGCTAATATTTGTTATATTAGACAACCTTACCCAAAATGAGACTGAGATGCTATTCTTAGGACAAAAAATCTTATATGAGATGAACCATTTTTAGTACTTTTTTGAGATGATTTAGTTGATCATGAAGTTTCTGCTGCTAGCCAGTTAGTAGAAAGTTTTAAAAAGAAATGAAATCCTGTAATTGCTACTGTAAAAGTAAATGATGATGAAGTTTCTAATTATTGAGTTATTGAAACAAATTCTTGTGATGAAGATGAATTTAGAGTTGATAAGTTTTTAGAAAAACCTAAATCAAGTGAAACAAAATCTAGAATCTGAGTTATTTGAAAATATGTTTTGACTTCTGAAATTTTTAAATATTTAGAAAAATCAGAGTCATGATCTTGAGACTGAGAGATTAGGCTTGCAGATGCTTTTGAATTGATGAGAAAGAAAAGAGATATATACTGAATAAATATTAAATGAACTAGATATGATACATGAAGTAAACTTGGATTTTTAAAAGCAGTTGTATCTTTTGCTTTGAAAAGAGATGATTTAAAAGATGAATTTAGTAAATTTTTAAAAGATTTAGATTTAAAATAATATGTTAAAAATAACAACTATTTGATGATGAAATGGTCAATCAACATTACTTGATTGATTTTTTACAGAGCTTTGAAATAAAGTAAAAATTTCTTCAATTGTTTCAATGAGTGATGATTGAAGAACTACTTGAAAACTTATGAAAAGTTTTGAAAATGAATTAAACCTACATTTACCACCACCATGAGATCTTAGAAGATGTTTATTTTCATTATCAGAATCAGAATATAGAGATTATTTTAAACTTATTTTTGAATACACTTTTTTAAATGAAGAATTAATATCAGAATTTACTATTATGGATTTATTTAAGCAGGTAAATAAAGAATTATTATTTTTTTGAAGATGAGCTGAATTAAAAGAAGAATTAATTAAATTTGTAAATTTCTGTAAATGAAATCTTTTTGAAAAAATAGATATGAAATGTAAAAATGTATTCAAATTTAAGTTACCATTAAAAGTTAGTTTAAAATGACATAAATTTTGAAATATATTAATGGCTTCTCTTTATTACAATTTAGAAAAATGAAATAATGATTGATATGAAAAAATGATTGATTTTATGCATGAATTATTAGAAGTCAGATGAAAAGTTATTCCAGTTACTACAAAGAGAGCATATATAAAAGCTATTTTATGAAATGGAGAAGTAGTAAATAACCAAGATAGAATTTCAAATGTTGCTGACTATAATTCTTGAATTGCTGATTTAGAATTAAAAGAATGTTCTAAGTGAGCAAATCATAATATAAGTGTACATAAAGCAATTATTAATGCTGATTATATTGTAGTTTGACCTGGTGATTTATTTACTTCTATTATTTCAAATTTTATAATTTGATGAGTTAAAAATTCTATAAAATGTTCAAAAGCAAAAGTAATTTATATATGAAATTCAACAAATAAATGATGAGAAACTACATGATTGACTCAGCTTGATTTTGTAAATAAAATAGAAAGATTTTTATGAAAAAATATTGATTATTTTGTATTAAATAATAAAAAACTTAAGTTAGATGTTGATGAATTAAAAAAATTTAAAAATAATATATCTATAAAATGATGAGATTATTTATTTTTATCAAGATGAGAAAAAGAAGAATTAGAAAAAAGAAATATAAAAGTTATAGAAGCAAATTTATTATCTAAAAAGAGTTTATATAAGCATTCAAGAAAAAAACTTATACCAATTTTAGAAAAAATAATTTTTAACAAGAAATAATAAATTAAAATGAATAGATTTGCCTGAAATATTACTTTGAATTGAAACAAAGTTGTACCACAAGAATTTGATTATGAGTTTATAGAAAGTTTATCAAAAATATGAGATAAAAATTTATATATTTTTTGAGAAACTAATTTTAAAAGTTCTAAAGATTTAGTTCAATACTTAGAGAATACTTTTTGAAAACTAAAGGATTTTGATATATCTATTAGTACTGAAGATAAAATAGTTTTAATGGATTATGATTATGAAGAATGAATTTATGAATTAGCTAGTTTTGAATGAGAGTTTACAGATTTCAATGAAATAAAAGAGAGATTTTTAGATCATGAAGCTATATTTTCTATTAGAGAAGCTAATATTTCAAATAAATTTTGAAATAAAATTATAAAATGTGATTTTGTTTATTAAAAATAATTATGGAATTATTTATACATATTTGAACAAATTTAGAGTATTTTGAATTATTAAATAAAGGAAAGTTGTTATCTCAGTGAAAATCTGATAGAAACTTATCGGGTTTTTTTATGCAAAATTTTCCTTGAGAATTAGCTGAAAATATTTCACCTCAATATGAAGTAAATTTTATGGCAATTAGAGAAATTAAAAAGAAATTTTGAGCTGAATATTTCAATAAAATTGCTTGAATATATTATTGAAGTGATAATTGTGAATATTTAATTCCTACAAAAATTGAAATAGAAAAAGCAGTTGAAAAATTCATAGAGTTTAATAAAAATTTTCCTCCTCATAAAATCAGAACTTTTACTTTTGTTACTCCATATACAGGTAATAAAATGTTGGAAAGATTAGAAGAATCATTAAAATACTTAAATTCATTAAATATTAAAAATTCTATTGAAGTTGTTGTAAATGATTTATGAGTATTAAGATTATTAACTACTAAATATACTAATTTAAAAATAAATTTTGGTAGACTTATTCATAAAATTCTTAAAACTCCTTTAATTGATACTTATTGATATGAAGCTCATCCAGCATGAGAATTAATTAAAAACAAGTCAGAACAAGAAAAACTTAAACTAAGAGAAGAAATAGTTAAATGGCAAATGAAATTTTATAATTCATCTGAAGTAAGTTTAGATTTATTTAAAAATTTTTTAAATAAATATTTAGTTAAAAGAGTAGCTTTAGATTTTATGCAAAAAAGAGAAGATTTATTTGAAAACCATTGAAATATTTGAATAGATTTATATTATCCATGGGCTTTAATATTTACTTGAAGACTTTGTGATACAAGTGCTATTGAAAACCCTAGTAGATGAATGTATACTACTGATGATATATGTCCTAGAACTTGTAATAGATATGATATATCGTATAAAATAAAGACTGTTTGATATAATATGATACAGAGATGAAATTCATGATATAGAAGTGAATTAAATTTAGATTTTTTAAAAGAAGAGTTTATTAATAATGAAAATAATAGATTAGTTTTTGCTCCATTTATTACTGTATAAAAAAATGATAATTTTAAAATTATCATTTTTTATTTACTTTTAATTTGATTTTCATCATATATTAAATCAAATTTTTTTAATAATGATGATCATGAATCAGGAATAACAACATAAGCATTTTTAATAAGAGCATCTTTATTATTTATAAGTGTATCTAATAATAGTTTATTATACTTGTTTAAATAATTGTATTCACTTAAAAAATGATTTATATATATAATATATGTTCTTGAATAATAATATTGTTTTTTTAGTTCTAAGTATTGATTTATATTTTCTAAACTTTCTTCTGCATTATTTTCTTTGAAATCTTTTTCTATTTTAGCTTTTAAAGCTTCAATTTTTCAATTTATAGCAATCATATTTTGATTAAAAATTGATTTTTGTTCTGTTAATTTTTTAGCATTTATTATTCATATTGTATATCTATATTCTAATTGATCAATAAAAGCATTGAGTGTTCTTGGTTTATCAAAGCTATTATTAATTAACTGTTTTATATTTGTTTTTAGAATATTTTTATATTCTTCAATTGCTATCATATTTTTTCATATAAGTTCTTTATTAGCTGTATTTTGATTACTAATTATTTCACTTATAGAAAATACTTCTTTATAAATTGTTGCAGGAATTTCTCATCTTTTTTTAAATTGTATTCATATATTTGTAGTGATTGCTACTCATACTTTTCATAGTGAATTATTATTTACAGATTTGAATGTAGTTGAATTATTATTTAATGTAGTTGAATTATTATTTTTAGATGTTTTATTTATATCTGAATTTGCATTTATAAGATTAACTCATATATTAAAAACAAGCACTAAAAAAGTACTTAATATTAATATTTTTGCTAGAAATTTGTTTATTTGTTTTGACATATAGACAAGATTTATTTTTAATATATTTATATTTTACCATAAATTTACAAATGATAAAAATTTTTTATATACTTTTTTTATTTTTCTAGCTTTTTCAAAAGTTTTTTGAGAAAACGATATAAATATTATTTCTAGAGTTGACTGGTGAGCAAATGAAGAATATAGATTTGTTGATTCTACT
>CAZCCA010000053.1:0-4732 GCA_964497215.1 uncultured Candidatus Peribacteria bacterium
ATGCATGATGAACTTCAGGGAATAATTTACCACTTCGTTATACCAAAATAGAGTCTGCTTGAAAATCTATTTGATATAAAAAAGAGCTAGAAATAAAAGTTCCTACAAAAACTGTTAATCAGGTTTTTGATTTTACAGTATTTCAATAAAAATAACCTTTCTTTTGGATTTTATATCCTTATCAAGAGAAAGAGTATGCAAATATAAAGGAAAATAATTTTAAAAAAAATGAAACAATTTAAAATAGAAGAAAATGATGCAAATCAGAGATTAGATAAATTTCTTAAAAAGCTTTTTCCAAGAGCAACAAGAGGACTATTGTTTAAATTTAATAGAAAAGATAAAATAAAAGTAAAATTTGATTGAAGTGAATGAAAGTTTAAAAAAAGAGATAATGAATATAAACTTCAAGTATGAGATGAAATTAAAATATTTTTAAGTGATAAGGATTTTGAAGAACTTTCAAAAAATGAAGAAGAAATAAAAAAAATTGATAAAAAAGATAGTTTTAATAAAAAAGATATAGTTTTTGAAGATGCAGATTTATTTATTATAAACAAAGAATCTTGAATAAATGTTCATCCTGGTGATCATAAAACAAAAGAAACAAATGTTATTGCTCAAGTTCAAGATTATTTATGAAATAAACTTAATAGTCTTACTTTTAAGCCTAGTCTTATTCATAGAATAGATAGAGATACTTCAGGTATTTTAATGATAGGAAAGAAAAAAGATATTCTTATAAAACTTGTTAATGATTTAAAATATCATAAAAAAGTAAAAAAAACTTATTATGCTATAGTTTTAGGTAAACTTCCAAAGAAAAAATGAACTATAAAAGATAAACTTCTTAGAATAGAAAATGCAAAAAATGAAAATAAAGTTCAAATTTCAGATAAATGATTAACAGCAATAAGTCATTATAAACTTATAAAAGAGCATATAATGCAAACAAAAGAAGCTGTTTTGATTTTATCAGAAGTTGAAATAGAAATTGAAACAGGTAGAATGCATCAAATAAGAGTACATATGGCAAGTTTATGAAATCCTATTGTATGAGATAAAACATATTGAAATAAAAAACTTAATAGTTTTTTTGAAAGAAATTATTGACTTAAAAGACAGGCTTTACATGCATGGAAAATAGAATTTTTTCATTATGGTAGAGATAAAGTTATGAAACTTGAAGCTAGAATAAAAGAAGATTTAATAGAGTTTATTAATAAAATTAAAAAATAAAAAATAAATGAAAACTTCAACAATAATTTGTTTTTTAAATAAAAAATGTTATACTAAAATATATTTACTGTAAACTATTTACTGTAAACTATTTACTATAAATAATGTTATTATGAGTTTTAGTTTTAATACATATAGAAGAGTTGTTGATTTACTAGAAAATATAGAAATTATTTGAGCAACTGAAATATCAAATAGATTATGATTGAGTAGGGTTATAGTACATAAAATTTTAAAAAGATTATTAGAAGAAAATAAAGTAGAAAAAATATGAAAATGAGCACATACTAAATATAAAAGTTTGATTTTTTCATGAAATAAAGAAGAAATTACTTTTGATGATTTAATTATAAATTATAAAACTAAAAAATTTTTTGATGATAATTTTTATAAATTTGATTCAGATTGAAAAATATTGAAATGATTTGATTGATTTAAATATTGGTTAAAAGATAGAAATTTTGATTTAAATAAATCTATTAAAAATTATAAGAAAATATATAATTATATAGAAAAACTTGAAAATAATTGTTGACTTTTAGATGCTACAGATATTTTTAATAAAAAGTTTGAAAAAAATTATATGAAAAAAGTATTTTATGCTTGAGAATATAGTTTTATGGAATTTTGAAGAAGTAAACTAGCTGAAATAACTTTTTTTGCTAAACAATCACAAAATAAAAATTTAATAAATGATAGTATAGATGAAATTTTTTATAAAATAGAATGTTTAATAAAAACTGAAAATATTGATTGTATTGCAATAATTCCATGGAGTATAGATAGGAAAAATCAACTTTTATGAATATTAAAAAATAGATTAAAATATTTTCAAATAGATTTTTTAAATATAATTAAATATTATCCAAATAATATTTCTATCCCTCAAAAATCTATTAAATCAAAATCTTGAAGATTAAAAAATGCTTCAAATACAATTTTTGTTAATGATGAAAAAGTAAAAAAATATTCAAAAATTTTGTTAATTGATGATTTTGTATGATCAGGAGCAACTTTAAATATAACTGCAAAAAAGATAAATGAATTATGATGAAAAAATATTATATGATTTGCATTTGTATGAAGTTTAGATTTGTCCTATGAAGTAATTAATGAGATATAGAAAATAGTAATTAACATTACTATTTTTTAATTAATATAACTAAGCTAGAAATAGAAAAAGGAGGAAACTAAAAATATGACTTTGTCATCTTTTTTTGATTAAAATTTTTTATGTGTATAATAAAACTAACTAATTAATTAAACAAAAAATAAATGAAATTTGTGTTATCAACAATAGCCTGAGTAGAAAGTATAGCTAAAAAAGAAATAGAAAAACAATGATGAAAAATAGAAGAAGTTATAGATAGACTTGTTACTTTTTCTGGAGAAAAAGAACTTATAGCAAATGTAAATTATTGGTCAAGAGTAGGGAATAAACTTTATTTACTTATGTGAGAAGCTGATAATATTACTGATTTTGATTCTCTTTTTGATTTAGTAAAATCTATTAATTGGAAACAAATATTTAAAAAAGATTTTCCTATAGTAGTAAAATCTAGTTCTATTAGAAGTGAACTTTTTTCAGCTAGAACTATTCAAAGTATTTGAAAAAAAGCTATAGTAAATAGTTTAGTAGGTGATATATGAGTTGTAAATGAAGATGAAAATTTACAAAAAGCTGAAATATTTATTTTATTAATAGATAATAAAGCTAGAATATTATTAAATACTTCAGGGAATGCTTTACATATGAGATGATATAGAACTCAAGCTTGAGATGCACCTATAAAAGAAAGTCTTGCAGCAGCATTGGTATTATTATCAAACTGGAGATTTAAAGAAAATTTTTATGATACTTTTTGTGGTAGTTGAACTATTGCTATTGAAGCACTTATGATAGCAAAAAATATAGCTCCATGACTAAAAAGAGCATTTGCTTTTGAAAAATTATGACTTTTAGATTGGGAAACTTCTGAAAATTTGAGAGCTTTAGCTAGAAAAAAAATATTTGATTGAGATTATACTATAATGGGAAGTGATATTGATCCAGAAATGGTAGAACTAGCAAAAGAAAATGCAGCTAGAGCATGATTAGCATGAGAAATAAATTTTGAAAGAAAGGATTTTAAAGAATATTTAGATAAAGAATTACATTGAACACTTGTATCAAACCCTCCATATTGAGAAAGATTAAAAGAAGAAGATTTAAGATGAATGTATAATAATATAGATAAACTTTTTAGACTTAATCCTAAACTATGAGGTTGAGTAATCTCAAGTTATATGGAGTTTGATAGTTTAATAAAAAAAGATACTTATAAAAAAAGAAAGTTGTATAACTGATGAGAAAAATGTTATTTTTGGAGAAGAAAATAATTATTTTAATAAAATTTAATAAAATATAATGTATATATTAGCATTTGAAACATCTTGTGATGATACTTCTATTGCAATTTTTAAAGATGATAAATTAATAGCTATGGATACTGATAGTCAGATTTGTATTCATAATAAAACTGGTTGAGTAGTACCTGAAGTTGCAGCAAGAGAACATGCTAACAATATTTTTAAAGTGCTTACAAATGTATTAAATCAAGCAAAATTAACTTTAGGGGATATAGATTATATATGAGTAACTACTAATCCATGATTATTACCATCACTTCTTACTGGTACTACAGTTGCCTGAACTATTTCAACAGTTTTAAATAAAAAAATTATTCCTATAAATCATATTGAAGCTCATATTTTTTCAAATTTTTTAGAAAGAGAAGAAAAAGAAATACAGTTTCCACTTGTATGTTTAACAGTTTCGTGATGACATAATGATATTTATCATATGAAATCTATGTTTGATATAGAAAAATTGGGTAGTACATGAGATGATGCTTGATGAGAGGCTTTTGATAAAGCTGCAAAAATGATGTGACTTGGATATCCTGGTTGACCAGTTATAAGTAGATTAGCAGAAGAATATGAAAAAGAATGATGAAAATCTACAAATTTATTTCCTAGAGTTTGGTTAGTAAAAAGAGAATTTAATTTCAGTTTTTCGGGTTTGAAGTCTAGTATTAAAAGAGAAGTTGATAAAAGAATAAAAGAAAAGTGAGAATTAAGTTTAAAAGATAAAAAAGAATTAAGTTTTGAGTTTGAAAATGCAATTACAGAAGTAATGGCTTGGAAAATAGTAGAAGCAGCTAGACAAAAATGAGTAAAAACTATTATGTTAGCTTGATGAGTAAGTGCTAATAATAAATTAAAAAATGAAATTTCTAAATTAGCTAAAAAAGAAAAACTAAAATTTATTTTTCCAATTAAAAATTTATACTGTATGGATAATGCAGCAATGGTTTGAATTAATGCTTATTATAAAATAAAATATTGAAACTTTGAAGAAAAAATTTGAGTTGTAAAAATGTAGTAATTAAAAAACTAGAAAGCTTAGCTTTCTAGTTTTTCTTTTATTTTAAGAGCATCTCTTAGATATATA
>CAZCCA010000054.1:0-2594 GCA_964497215.1 uncultured Candidatus Peribacteria bacterium
GATTTAACTTGATATCAAGTAGAAAAAATTAGAGTTTTATCTAATTGAGCAACTAATTGGGAATGAGATATAGCAATTGATAATATTTCAATTACTAGTGATTAAAAATAATAATATAGATAAATTTAAAAAAAGAAGTAAACTATTATTAGTTTACTTCTTTTAAAATTAAATAAATGAGTTTAGAAATACTAAAAAAATATAAAATAAAGGCTAAAAAGAGTTTAGGACAAAATTTTTTAGTTAATGATAAAATTATTACTAAAATTGCTAATATTACTGAAGTGAAAGGTAAAAATATAATAGAAGTTTGACCTGGTTATGGGGCTTTAACAGAAAAATTAATTAATTTAAAACCAAAGTCTTTAAATCTTGTAGAATTAGATCAAGATATGATAAATATTTTGGATAATAGGATAGATAATAATGATTTTAACCTAGAAAATATAGAGTTTAAGATAAATAAAAAAGATATACTTAAATATCAACCAAAAATCAATAACTATTCTGTAATAGCAAATATTCCTTATTATATAACATCTCCAATTTTAAGA
Source organism: uncultured Candidatus Peribacteria bacterium (assembly GCA_964497215.1). Classification (GTDB taxonomy): domain Bacteria; phylum Patescibacteriota; class Gracilibacteria; order BD1-5; family UBA6164; genus UBA6164. The sequence continues at coordinate 555 of CAZCCA010000054.1, forward strand.
CATTTTTTATATAATGTTGAAAATAAACCAGAATCTATGGTTATTTTAATGCAACAAGAAGTTGCTGAAAAAATAATGTTAAATTTTAAAAATAAATCTTCTGTTTTAAGTCTTATGGTAGAAAAAAAATCAGATATTTCATATGAAATAGATGTTCCAAAAGATTTTTTTGTTCCTCAACCTAAAATTGATTCAGCAGTATTATTATTTAAATATAATAATAAATTTAAAGAAATTGATGATGAAAAATTTTTAAAAATAATTAAAATATGATTTGCTGCAACTAGAAAAATGTTAATTAAAAATTTTGTAAATGGAGGTTATGAAAAAGACTATATTATACAAGTTTTTGATGAATTGTGAATTGAAAAAACAGTTAGATGAGAAGATTTAAATATAGCTGAATGGTGCCAATTAATTGAAAAAATTAACATTTAATTAACTATAAAAACTTGCCTATAAAAATTATATTTTTATAATGCAGACCTTCATGTTTTTTACATGTAATTTTTTGATAAATAGGGAAAATAATTTTTATAAATTATGTTTTCATTTAGATTGTAAAAATTTTAAATGGACAATAAGGCTATAGTTCATATATTGACAAAAGCTAGGATGGAAAGTGATTCTTTCAATGCTGAAATTGATGCAATGGAAGAATTAAGTGAAAAATATCAAATTAAAAATGTTATTTTTTATAAATGAGATGTTATTAAATTTGATTGTTTAATAAAAAAATTAGAAAAATTTCATATATTATTAAAAAATTATTCAAATAAAGAGGACTTAAAAGAGCAAGTTATAGAATTTTGAAAAGATTATGAAATAGTATTTGTAGATACTCCATTAGAATTACTTGTAAATACTGTAAATGAGGTTAAACAAGCTCTTTGAAGACCTATGTCAGATAATCCTGATATTTTTAGGGATAAATTTTTACAAAGAGAATTAATACAAAAACATAATCCAGATTTATGAATAAAATTTATTAAATGAACTCCTGAATCACTTGATATAAAAGAAATTGAAAATTATGTTTGATATCCTTTTATTATAAAACCAGTAGATGGGGTTCAAAGTTCATGAGTTGCTAAGGTAACAAATAAAAAAGAGTTTGATAAATATATTGAAACATATCTTGATTTTCATGATAGACTAAAGGCTAGATGAGTTGATTCTAAAGAATTAATAGTTGAAGAATTTATTAATTGAAAACTTTATTCAATTGATTATTTTGTTTCTGATGATTGAAATATTCGTGTATCAAAACCAGTTAAAGTTAGAACTTGAGCTGATGTAAAAGTAGATGATTATTGTAATATAGCTAGAATTGCTACTGAAAAAACTGAATGAGAATTTAAGTGAAAAAGATTAAAAACATTTATTAATTGAACTATAAAAGCAACTTGAATTAGAAATACTTTTGTTCATCATGAGTTTAAAATTAATACAAAAGGTGAGCTAAAAACTATTGAATTAAATGGTAGAATTGGATGATGAAGAATTGAATTATTAAAAAGAGCATATGATTTTAATTTATATGAATTACTTTTAAATTCTGATGCAAAACCAGGTAAATTAAAAGAAAATAATATTGCAGTAAATATATATGCTACAAAGAGATGAATACTTACATGATTTAATGAAAAAATATTAAATAAAATTTTAGATAGAGAAACTGTATATGAGATAAAAAAAGAAGAATTAGAAATTTGAAAAGAAATTTGATTAACTAAAGATTGATTTATAAAAGTATGAGTAATTAAGCTGAAAAGTAAGGATTATCCACTTTTAGCAAAAGATTTTAATTATATTAAATCTAAATATAAAGAATTATTAGAAATTGAAGATATAAAAAAATTTAAAAAAAATAAAGCAAATAATAAATCTAAAAAAACATTTTTAGCAAAGCCTAAAGAAAAAATTAAAAATGTTTTTTGAAAGATTACTTGAGTTTTTAAAAAAAAGAACTATAAAATTATAGTTCTATTTTTTATGTTGCATTTCTTCTACTATGATGCATTTTATTTTTAACTTTTT
>CAZCCA010000054.1:2694-4608 GCA_964497215.1 uncultured Candidatus Peribacteria bacterium
ATTACTTTTTCATATATTTTTTAACATAACATTTAATATTCAATAAACATTTCTTTTTGTTTTATATGAAATAGTATTTATTTCTTCTTTAGTAAAATCAAAGATTTTATACTTATCTTTTAGATATTTATAAAATTTTTCTCAACTAATATTTCATTTTTTTATTGTTATATCTCATGCATTTCATTCTAATTTTTCTTTTATTATAAAATATACAGTATCAGATATAAATAATGGTTTTACTATTTCAATACTTTTGCCTTGTTTTTCTTTTTTCTTTAGTATATTTTTTAATTTTTCTGTTTCTTTAAAAGATACTTTTCATAAAAATAGATCTTCTGGATTTATTCATTTCAATCATTCAGATAATATATATGTATTTATTTGGTTTATTGCTTTTAATAATCATCTAGTATATGTAGTATCTTTATGCTGTACTCAAAACTTATTATTTCTTTTTAATCTATCAAATCTATCTTTGAAATTTGAAACATCAGGATCAAATTTTTCTACTATTTCTAGAAAATCTATTAATTCATCATTATTTAATATTTCTCACATTAAAGTTTTTGTAAAATATGAGTTTATTTGTATTTTATCTATATCTATTATGTAAACTTCTTTTCAATTTATAGAAATTTCTTTTTTGTATAAATTATTTCAATATATAAATAATTGCTCCATTAGCATTGCTAATCCTTCATCTTTTTCTGTACTTCAAGCTCATCTTATATTTCATATTAATTGATGTGAATTATAATCTGTTATTGAGTGAGTTTCAAATTCATGATTACCTAGTTTAAAAAATCTAAGCATATTCATTGAATTATATTTTTCTCAAGTAGGAAATTGAACTTTTTTAGGTCAGTCTGAAATACTTTTTACTTCTTCATTACTTTCAGCTATATGCTCTAGTTTTTTAAGAGATTCAATTAATGCATTAAATGAAAATATATAGTCTTTTCTTGGAATATTTATGTTTAAAAAATCTCATGTTATTTGTTTTGGTTTTTCTTTTTTTTGAAATTTATATCATTTTGGTAAATATTTTTTAATTTTGTTTAAATATTCAGATAATCTTTTAATTTCAAGTGAAGTTAATTTATCTTTATTTTCAATAAATTTTTCATAAATATATTCATAAGCCAATTTACTTTCTTCAGGATTATCTTTTATATATCATCAAAATAATTTCTTATCTATTTCTATTTGTTTTTTTTGTAATTCATACTGTTTTTCTAGATTTATCTCCATATTTAATCATGCTTTTTCTAGTTCAAAATCCAATCAGTTTAAACAGTAATCAATAAGTAAATTTTTTTCTAAGAGAGAGTTTATAAATATTTCTCTTAAATCACTTTCTACTTCTTTTTTATTTAAAATATCTACTGTTTTTATTTCCGTTAAAGCTTCTTTTATTAATTTCTTTTTTTCAAGTAAAATTTTTTCTAATTTTTTCTTAGAGTTTAGTAATAATACTTTTTTTTCAGATAAATCACTATTATTATATTTGTTTATATCTAATTCTCATAATGATATAAATAAAGTTGTATTTAACTTATTTTTTTGTTCATCATAAATATATGAATATGTAACTTCTGCTATTTTCCATAATTCCTTTTCTTTCCATATTTCTTCATCAAAAATAAGATCACTATATTCTTTAATAAAAGCTTCTAGTGTATTTTTTGCATTTGCTTCAGGAGATGTATTTATAGAATTATCCATAATATACTGAAATTTTATAATATATATTATTTTAGTATATTTTATTTTAATAGTCAAATTATTGTACAAGTTCACCCTAAATTGCAGTAAGTTTGTTAATATCAATTATATCATGAAGTTACTTGTTTTTTTAGATAAAATTGCTTTTTTATAAAAATAATTATACTTTTTTAAGTATTTTTATAA
>CAZCCA010000055.1:0-1801 GCA_964497215.1 uncultured Candidatus Peribacteria bacterium
AGTATTTTTTTGATTTTTTTATATTATCTGTATTATACTTATAATTAATATTTAAATAATTTTTATGGACCTCTTAATGATATTATTATTTGTTGTTTTATTTTTACTTTCAGCTTTTTTTTCAGGTACAGAATTAGCACTTATGAGTTTAGCTGAACATAAACTAGATTCACTTTTAAAACAAAATAAATTTGGTTCAAAATCACTTAAAAAGATTAAAGAAAATAATGATAGACTTTTGATTACTATACTTATTTGAAATAATTTGGTTAATGTTTATACAGCTGCATTAGCTACAACTATAGCTATATGATTAGCTGAATCATCTTGATTACCTCAATCTACTGCTATATGACTTGCTACATGAGTTGTTACTTTTTTACTTTTACTATTTTGAGAAATTATCCCAAAAAGTATTGCAACAAAAAATGCAGCAACAATATCTCTTTTAGTTGCTCCTATTTACAAGGTTTTAATGATAATATTGTATCCTATAATTTCATTTATTGAAATACTTATTAAAATTTTTTCAGGTTCAAAACAAGTAGAGCAAATGTCAGAAGAGGAAATAGAGAGTTTTATAGATATGTGAAAACAATCATGATGATTAGATGATAAAGAACATGAAAAAATAAAAAAAGTTCTTGAGTTTGATGAAATAACAGTAGAAGAAATAATGACTCCAAGAGTCAAAATTGATGCTATATCTTCAGAGTATACGGTAAAAGAAGCATTAGAATTTTATTTAAGCCATACACATAGTAGGATTCCAGTTTATACTGATACAATTGATAAAATTGATCATTTTATAACTTCTAGAGATTTGGTAAATGAGGTGTATAAATGAAACTTAGATAAAAAGTTATCTGATTTAAATTTAAAACAAGTTTTAAAAGTACCTTTAAATCAGTCTATAGATAAGCTTATGGAAACTTTTCAAAAATCTCATAAGATAATGGCTATAATTATAGATGAGTATGGTTGAGTATCATGACTTATTACTATGGAAGATATTATTGAAGAAGTATTTTGAGAAATAAGAGATGAAACAGATAAAGAAGCAGAAGAGTTTATTAAAATATGAAAAAATTCTATTAGAGTTGAAAGTGATGTTTTAATAGAAGATATTCTTAAAAAGTTTGATTTAGAATTACCTGATATATGATTAGATAAAAAAGAGTTTGATGGTGAGACTTTGAGTTATATAATTACTCATGTTTTAGGATGATTTCCTAAGAAAGATCAAATAATTAGTTTTGATATAAAAGATGAAGAGTGAAATATAAATGAATCATTAAGTTTAAAAGTTTTATCTATAGAAAATCATACTATTTGAAAGGTAGATGTTAGAATAATAAAAAAATAATATGAAATATTTTTGTACTACTTGTAGTTATTCATATGATGCTGACTTATGAGATAAGGAAGAGTGAATTAATCCATGAGATAAGTTAGATAAATGTCCTGTTTGTGAAGAATATGATAGTTTTCAATGAGTTGAAGAAGAGGTAAATTATATTGATGATAATAATTTAAATAGTTTAGAAATAGATCATTTTCCAGAAGTTGAAATAAGTGATTGAAAATTAAAAGTAATTATTTGAAATGAAATTCATCCTATGGGTGAAGAGCATAGAATTGCTTCAGTTTCATTATATGATGAATATTGAGATTTGATAAAAACAAATTATTTAGATTTAGAGCTTGAGCCTGTAGTTGAATTTGATTTTGATGATTTAGATGAGTTTGAAATAAGAGTAAAGTGTAGTGTTCATTGAGTTTGGTGAAAGAAATTTAAAAA
>CAZCCA010000055.1:1901-4542 GCA_964497215.1 uncultured Candidatus Peribacteria bacterium
AAAAGTAAAATAAAATCATATTTTTATTTTGCTTTTTTTACTTATTTATACTATAATTAATATTATAATTTATTAACTACTTTTAGTGTATTTATAGATAAGTATTTATAAATCATTGCTTTAAGTAATAAAAAAAATTATGGAGAAAAAAATATTAGAGATATTAGTTGATAAAAACAACTTAAAATGACCCCCTGTATTTGAACATATTTTGATTGTTCTACATAGGGTTTTTGATGATTTTAAAAAAAAGAATTTATTATGAAAATCAAGCTGAAAACAAGCTACTTTTTCTTTTGAGATAACAAAAATTTGAAATAGGATTAGGTTTTTTATAGTATCTCCAGTTAAATATTCAAATTATTTAATTAATCAAATATATGCACATTATAATGATGTTGAAATTTTGGAGATATGAGATTATTTAGAAAAAATACCAGATGAAAAAATACAGGTTTGAAAAATAAAATTAGATAAACATTATTTATATCCTATAAAAAGTTTTACAGAATTACAAGAAGAAGCAAGTAAAGATATGGTTGATCCATTTTCTTCTATTACATCAGCTTTATGAAGAACTTGAAAATATACACTCAACACTTTTCAAGTTAATTTTACTCCAATAGAAGATAAATCTTGGAAAAAATGATTAAATGATACTGCTAAAATATTATTATCAAATTATCCAGAATTTTATAAAAAAATATTACTTAATCCAAAACTTTTTTATTTAAAAATTTTATTGTTTCCTATACTTATTTTATTTAAATTTTTTACTTTATTTTTTACTAGAAATATAAATACAAATGATTTTGATATAGAAGAAAAGGTAAGTGAAAATAAAAAAGAAGAAATTGCTGATTTAAATGATAAGGATATTTCTATTCCTAGATTCATGAAGAAAAAAGTTTCTCTTGAATGATTTAAGACTGAAATAAATATAATTCATGCATGAGATGATATAGTAGAAGGGAAATGAACTATAAAAGAGATTTATTCTACTTTGCATGTTTTTTCAAATTTTTGATTAAATTCTTTTCTTTTAGATGAAATTACTGATAATAAAGAAAAAATTCAAAAAATAAAAAATAGAGAAGTAGATTGAAATATTATTTTAACTACAAATGAATTATCAGGATTAGTACATTTACCAACAAGTTATGTAAAAACTCCACAAATAAATTGGGTATCAGCTCGTAATTTTGAACCACCTTCAAATTTACCTATTATTGACCCTGATTTAACTGATGATATAGTTCCTGAAACAGATTTAACTCCTATTTGAAAAACAAATTTTAGATGAACAGATATGAGTTTTGGTATTTTACCAAATGATAGAAGAAGACATATGTATATTTTATGAAAGACTTGAATGTGAAAATCAGTTCTTTTAGAAAATATGATTATAGATGATATTAGGAAAGGTAGATGAGTAGCTGTAATTGATCCACATGGTGATTTAGCTGAATCAGTTATTTGATTTATACCAAAATCTAGAACAAATCAAACTATTATTTTTGATCCAAGTGATACTGAGTGGCCAATTGCATTTAATATGCTTGATAATGTTAAACCAGAGCTTAGGCCTCTTGTAGCATCAGGTTTAGTTTGAATATTTAAAAAAATATTTTGAGATTCATGGGGACCAAGGCTAGAACATATTTTAAGAAATACTATTTTAGCTTTGATTGAGTATCCTAATTCTACACTTATTTCAATACCACTTATGCTCACAAGTGATGTATATAGAAATAAAGTTGTAAACAAAGTTACAGATCCAGTAGTGAAAAAATTTTGGACATGAGAGTTTGCAAAAATGGCTCCAAATCAAAAAGTAGAAGCAGCATGACCAATTCTTAACAAGGTAGGACAATTTTTATCTAGTACTATTCTTAGAAATGTTTTATGACAACCTAAAAATAGTTTTTCTGTAAGATGGGCAATGGATAATCAAAAAATAGTGATAGTAAATTTATCAAAAGGTAAGATTTGAGAAGATGCATCAGCATTACTTTGAGCTATGATGGTAACAAAATTTCAAATGGATGCAATGAGTAGGGCAGATATTGCTGAAGATAAAAGAAAAGATTTTTATTTATATGTTGATGAATTTCAAAACTTTGCAACAGATTCTTTTGCTACTATTTTATCAGAAGCTAGAAAATATAAACTTAATCTTGTAATGGCTAATCAATATATAGACCAAATGCAAGAATCAGTTAGATGAGCAGTTTTTGGTAATGTGTGATCTATTATATCATTTCAAGTTTGATATCATGATTCTACTATTTTAAAAGAAGTATTAAGTTGAGAAATTGCTGAAGATGATTTAATGAATTTAAAAAAATATACTATTTATACTAAGCAATTGATAGATGGAATGCCTTCAAATGTATTTTCAGCAGCTACTTTTCCACCAAATAAAAAGAATGAAGAAGTTTTTCAATCTAGATATAAAAAAATACTTTCTGTTTCTCGTGAAAAATATGCTAAATCAAAACAAACAGTAGAAAATAGAATATCTAAAACATTATCAGATTTGGAAAAACAAGAACAAGAATGGGAAAAGAAAAAAGCAGAATTTGAAGCAAAGAAGAAAGAAGAAAAAGCTAAAAAACATAAAGAAATGCTTGAAAAACAA
>CAZCCA010000056.1:0-4386 GCA_964497215.1 uncultured Candidatus Peribacteria bacterium
GAGTATTAGAAAATAATACTTTTACAAATCCATGAACAATAATAAAATAAAAAAAACAAGTTAATTGAACTGCCCCCACTAAAGTGTAGTGAAAATAAATCTGAACTTATATAAAAAATAATATAGTTTAACTATATTATTTTTCTATTATAATTTTATGAATTTCTATATCATCTCACATTTCTATAACTACATCTGTTTTTAAATTTATTCAACATTCAATTGGTCATTCTAAATCTTTTACTTCTATCATACCACTTTTTAATGAATCAATAGTTCATGTTCAAATCATTTTCTTTTTTCTAATAATTCTTACTTTTGCATCTTTTTCAATTTTACTATCTGGTCAAACTTTTAATCAAATAATCATAAATCATTTTCATGTAAAGAAAATTCATCCTACTTTAGCTTTACCTAATTCAATCACTATCTCTTTAGGATCAAGCATTCAAGTAATAATTTTTTCTATTCTTTCTGTTATATGATATATTATTTCACTACTTATATATTCAACTTTAGATGAATCTAAAAGTCAAGTTGCAGTTAGAAGAACTTTAACATTAAATCATATCAATATAGCAGAACTACCTTGTCCCATTAATATATCTCATTCAGTTATAGAACCAACTCAAGCATGTATAATGGAAACAGTTGTTTCAGGAGTCGATAACTTTAATAGAGATCATTTAATAGCTTCTAAAGATCAATTTGTATCTGCTTTTAATATAATTTTTAATTGTTTTAAATTTCAAGCTTTTATTTTTGACATTAATAATGCTAAACCTGAATCTCAAGCAGCTTTTTGTTTAGCTTTTATAGTTCTATATTCTTCTGCTTTTTGCTTAGCTAAATCAATAGAATTAACAACTTGAAGTATATCTCAACCATCTACAACTTTATCTAATCAAACAATAAGTACTGGTTCTCAAGGAACAACATATTTAACAGATTGATTTTTATAATTTTTTAATACTTTAATTTTTCAATAAGCATCCTGACAAACAATATTATCAGACATATTTATTTTTCAAGTATTTACTAATACAGTAGCAACAGGTCATAATTTACTATCTAAGTGTGATTCTATAACTGTTGCTATTCAAGCTCTATCAGGATTTGCTTTTAATTCTTGAATTTCAGCAGTTAGTAAAATTATTTCTAATAATTCATCAATTCCAAAACCACTATGTGCTGAAACTGGAATCATAGGAGTATCTCCACCCCAATCTTCAGGAGTAAGTCAATGCTCGGCTAATTGTCATTTTACATGATCTGGATTAGCTCATGTTTTATCCATTTTATTTATTGCTACAACAATTGGTATTCAAGCTTCTTTAGCATGATTAATTGATTCAATTGTTTGAGGCTTAACTCATTCATCTGCAGCTACAACTAATATAGCAATATCAGTTGATTTTGCTCACCTAGCTCTCATTATAGTAAAAGCTTCATGTCATGGAGTATCTAAAAATGTTATTTTTCAATTTTCAGTTTCTACTTGATAAGCTCAAATACTTTGAGTAATTCAACCTGATTCTCATGATGCTACTTTTGATTTTCTAATATAATCTAAAAGTGATGTCTTACCATGATCAACATGTCACATTATTGAAACAACTGGTGTCCTAAGTTTTAATTTAGATAAATCTTCTTCTTTTAATAAATCTTTTATATTTCAAGCAAATAAATCTTCAACACTTGCTCCATCTGAATTATCTTTTTCTAATTTAACTTCAAATGCTTCAGCTATAATAGATGCTGAATCAAAATCAATTTTTGAATTAATATTTACCATCATTCAATTTTTCATAAATTCAGCCATAAGTTTTGGTAATACAACTCAAATTTTTTCTGATAATTCTTTTAAAGTTAAAAATTCTCAAACAATAACTATTTCTCATTTTTTTTCTACTAAATTTTGTTTGATATCTTCAATCTTTTTTTCTTCTTTTTTATGTATTTTATTTGATCTAACAAATCCTCCATCGTTTTCAATACCATAATAAATTCTTCATCTAGTTCTTTTATTTCATCAAGCTAATACTGATTTTTTCTTATCATTATAATTATTTGATTGTCATGCTTTTTTATTTGCTCAAAAATTCTTAGAATTATCATTAGATTTTCATCTAATTTTAAATTTAACATCAGAGCTATTTTCTTTGTTCGATGAATTATTATTAGAAGATTTATTTCAATTATGTCTAGGTTTTTTACTTCTATCTACATAACCTGGGTCTCATCTCTTTATTATAGTAAATTTTCTTGGTTTATTATCTTCTCTTTTTGCTACTTCAACTTTTTGAACAAAAGATTTCTTTTTATTTACTCCTTCTTTTTTAGAAGCATTATTTTTATTAGTTGATTTTTTTTGATTTCAAGAAACAGTCTCATTATCTTTTGAGACTACTTTTGGCTTTTTAACTATTATCTTTTTCTTAGCAACTATTTTTGGCTTAGCTTTTGTTTTATTAGCTGTTTCATCTTTAGATGCTACTTTTGTATAATAATCATCTACTATTGTTTTTTTATCTGACATTAATTAATTTTTCTGAATAAATAAAGAATATTTTGCCATAGGATAAGTATTTTTAAAAAAAAGTCAAAAAAATATAAAAACTTGTCAAAATAGTTTTTTTTATTAATCTTTTTTAAAATTATTAGATAATAAACTTGATTATTATGCAAAATAAAATAAATAAACTCATAAAAGATTTTTTTGAAAAACTAAATATATCAATAAATTCTCTAGAAATAGATAAATCTGATGATGAAAATATCTATAATATTAAAATAAAAACTAAAGAATCATGACTTGTTATATGAACACATTGAAAAAATTTAGATGCTATACAAAATATATTAAAAAATATTATATCTAATAATATATGAGAAAAAATAAAAATACATTTAGAAATAAATGATTACATTAAGACAAAAGATGATAGATTATTTGATTTTATACAAAAAGAAATTGAATATGTTAAAAAAACTGGTAAAGAAATTAAATTACCATATTATTCAGCATATGAAAGAAAAAAAATTCATTCTTATGTTCATAATCTAGAAAATCCATGAGTAGAAACAAAAAGTAGATGAGAATGAAAAGAAAGAAGATTATATATAACCAAAGAAGCAATTAAGCTAACAATAGATGTTGATTGAAATGATATATAAAAATAATTAAATAATAGTAAAATGAAAAAACAAAGTAAAATATTAATAATTTCTATAATTTTAATAGTATCATTAATAAGTTTTTATAAAATAAATGAACTAAATTATAAAAAAAATCAAGAAATAAAATTAAACATAGTTAAACATCCTGAATACTTACCAAAAAAAGATATAGCAGTAAAAACAGCTTTTTGATTTAAAAATGTAAAAGCTGATTTTTATCGGTTAGAAACTATTCAATACATATGATGAAATGCTATTTCTTCAATGTATAAAAAATATTTATATCAAATAATTGATATAATAACAGAATTAAATCCTTATTTCAAACAGCCATATCTTATATGACAATTACTATTACCTGATTATAATAAAAGATATGAAGATTTAGATAAACAAACTCAGGAGAAATATATAAAACAAGCTATTGATTTATGACAAAAATGAATGAAAAATTTTTGTGATAAAAATAAAATTGAACTTATAAAAAAAGAAAATAATTTAATAAAAATATGGACTGAGGATAAATATGCAAATCCATGTAAAAATTATGAAATTCCTAATTATCTAGCATATAATTATTTTTATTACAAAAAACAACCTGCAATTGCATCTGAATATTATAAAATAGCAAGTGCAGTTAGAGATTGATTATGATGATCAAAAATAATGGCAGCAGTTATGGCATGAAAATGATGAAATAGAGAAAAATCATTTTTTATGTTTTTAAATTTAGCTAAATCAGTAAATACTGATAAAAATAATTATTGTGATAAATTATGAACAAGTTTAGAAAATTTATGAATTACTATTTTTAATAAAAAAACAATTGAACTAAATTGAAAAATATTAGATGATATTAAAAAAACAAGAGATAATCTTTTTTGAAAATTTAATGAAGAAAAAGAAGATAAATTATTATGAGATAGTTCATGTATAAATTATATAAATAAAGCTATTCGTGAATTAAATTTAGAATATATAGAAAAAGCAGATAAAAAATATTTTGAAAAATACTGAAAGCATAGTAAAAATGCAAAAGAACTATATAATAAATGATTTATAAATTATCTACCTAAAGATTATCAACAATATGATGATTACTGAATAATATATGAATATAATCCTGAAACAGGTTTTTATGATTATAATATGTGAAATTATAAAGATTAAAAGAGCTTATCAAATAGGCTCTTTATTTTATTCTAA
>CAZCCA010000057.1:0-4325 GCA_964497215.1 uncultured Candidatus Peribacteria bacterium
ATATATTTTTATATAGATAAATTATATGGTAAAATAATATAGATTAAATATAATTAAATATAAATGAAAAAAATATTTTTAAGTATTATATGATTTATTACTCAAGCTAAATATAGTTTTGCTTGAGTTCTAAATACTTCATCAAATACAACCAATACTGTTATTCAAAAAACTACTCAAGAAAACAATAGTAGTTTTTTAAATTCAATAACAGATTTATGATCACAATTATGAATATGGATAATTTATTTAATTTTAGCAATAATATGAACAATAATATTTATAAAAACTATTCGTTTTTTATTTGAACTTTATTATGCTAAAAATTTAGTTTATCTTAAAGTAACAGTACCTAGAGCTGATTCAAAACTTGATAAGGAAAAAGAAACAAAAAAAGATTTCAAAGAAAAAATTTGAATGATGAATATGTTTTATAAAGCTATACATAAATTAGCTGAAGCTTGAATGAGAGATACTTTATTAAATGTTATATTTAAACATTCTAAAATTTCATTAGAACTAATTTATGAAAATGGTGAGGTTAGTTTTTATATAGTTACATATAAAACTTATGTAAATCTAGTATCTCAACATCTTACATCAGTATATAATGATGCGGAAATATTAGTTGTAGATAAAAAAGATTATATAAAAATAAAACCAAAAGGATATTCTATGAGATGAGCATCACTTTGAAAAGAAAAAGATGATGTTTTTCCTATTAAAACATATAAATATTTAGAAGATGATCCTATAAATAATTTTACAAATGTTTTTTGATGATTAAACAAAGAAGACAAAGCAGTCTTTCAAATGGTAATAAAACCTAATTTTAATTTCAATAAAAAAGCAAAAAAAGCAGCTGCCTTAGTTGCAAAATGACAATATAAAAAAAAGAAAAAAAATCCTATTGGTTTTTTATGATTTTTACGGAATCCATTAGTTGCACTTGTAGAATGACCAGAAGATATGGTTGATTCATGAAATAATGCTCCATGAGCAAATGAATGAGATGCTTATAAAATATTTAACCAAGCAGAAACAGAAGCTCAAAAAACAATGTGAGAATCTGCATGACAACCTTTTTTTATTTCATCACTAAGAATTCTAGTAAGTAGTAAAATACATAAGAATGCTGAAGAATGAGTTCATGCAATAGTAGCAGCAGCCTCTATATTTACTGATGAATATAATAATGCACTTGATAATCCTCAAATAAGAGAAGATGCTTTAGCTTTTATATTTACACCACTAAGATATTTTGCCTTTAAATATAAGCTTGTATGATTTTTTCAAGATATATCTTATTTATCAATAGATGAAATCTCTACTCTTTATCATTTACCAGATATAAATTATAATAAATCTCCAATAATTAAATGGCTAGAATATAAAAAATTACCAATCCCTCATAATCTTAAATTCCCAAAAATTCCTACGATTTTAGAAGAAAAAGTAGATACATGAAAAAAAGATAAAGATTGAAATCCCATTTATGAAGTAAAAAAAGTTCATAGAAAATTATGAGGTTTTCCTGTATATAAAGATTGAGTACTAATGTGATGGAATGAATATAGAAACAAGAAAACTCCTATATATTTTGATAAAAAAGATAGATGAAGACATCAATATATTATTTGAAAATCTGGTTGAGGTAAATCTGTTTTTATATGATATCTTGCTAGGCAAGATTTACGGAACTGAGACTGATTATGTGTAATTGATCCACATGGTGATTTAGTTGAAGATGTTTTAGATTTTGCTCCAAAAGAAAGAGCAAAAGATATAGTAATCTTTGATCCATCAGATACTGAAAGGCCAATGTGATTAAATATGCTTGAAATAACAGCAACTGATCCTGAAATTAGAAAAAGACAAATGGATAGAGCAGCAATGGATGCTACTGAAATATTTATTAAAATTTTTGGTGATGAAATATTTTGACCAAGAATACAGCATTATTTTAGAAACTGATGTCTAACATTGATGGAAGATATTGAAGATGGTTGAACTCTTATTGATGTACCTAGACTTTTTGTAGATGAAGCATTTATGAAATATAAATCTTCAAAAGTAAAAAATCCAGTAGTTAAATCTTTTTGGGATCATGAATATGCAAATACATGAGATAGAGAAAAACAAGAAATGATACCTTATTTTACTTCAAAATTTGGTCCATTTATAACAAATACTACTATAAGAAATATTATATGACAACCTAAGTCAGCCTTTGATATAAGAGAAATGATGGATAATAAAAAAGTCCTACTTGTAAATCTATCAAAAGGTAAAATTTGAGCACTTAATGCACAATTATTATGATTAATTTTTGTATCAAAAATTAATATGGCAGCTATGAGTAGAGCTGATATACCTCAAGAAGAAAGAAAAGATTTTTACCTTTATGTTGATGAATTTCAAAACTTTGCAACTGAAACATTTTGAGAAATACTTTCAGAGGCCAGAAAATATAAATTAGCACTAATTATGGCTCACCAATTTATTGCACAAATATGAGGTCAATCATGACAAAAATCTGATAAACCTAGTATTAAAGATGCAGTATTTGGTAATGCCTGAACAATTATGAGTTTCAAGGTAGGTGCTGATGATGCTGAATATATGGAAAAAGAATATGCTCCATTATTATCACAACAAGATATTATCTGAATTGCAAATTTTACAACATATTGTAAACTAAATATTGATAATGCTTCTAGTAGAGTATTTGATTTAAAAACAATCTGGGATAATAATTATAAAAATAAAAAAATTACTGAAATAATAAAAGAATATTCTAGAAAAAAATATTGAAGGAAGAAAAAATATGTTGATATGGAAATTGAAGCTAGACTTTGAATAGCTCCAGAATAAAACAGTTCTTATTAAAAGAACTGTTTTATTTGTTTTAAAATTTAATATATGATAAAATGAATATAAATATTAATTAATAATACAAAAATTATGAAAATTTTATCTAAAATATTTTTCATATCTATTCTTTTATTAGCTCCATTTTCAATAAATATTACAAATGCAGATGATACTGCTTTAAGTACTGCTAATCTAACAACTTGAACTGGATCATCTTGAAATTGACTAGTTGATAAAAATAATCCTCTAAAAAGTATTAAAAATAGTCAAACCGATTTTACAATTGATACAAAAAAAGCTGGACAACAATGATTATTTGATTCTATTTTAAGAATTGCTCGTGATTTAAAAAATCTATTTTTCCTAATAGCATGAGTATATTTTGTTATAATAGTATTAAGATTACTTTTTTCTGAAAAATCAGAAGAAGCAGTTTCAAATTTTAAAAAATGAATTATATGGATTTCTATATGAATAATAGTTACTCAAATAGCATATTATATAATAAGTATACTATTTGATAAAAATATAAATGTAGAACTTGCTCAAAATTTTGCAGATATAATTATTAAACCATTTATATCTTTACTTGAAACATCTGCTAGTTTTATATTTATTGCTATGATGATTTATTCATTTTTTAGAATAGTAACATCAAATTGAGATGAGGAAAAAACAAAATTATGAAAAATGACAGTTTTATATGCAATAGTATGATTTATAGTTATAAAATTATCATCTAAACTAGTAAATGCAATATACTCTAAAGTTACATGTTCTAGTATAGGTTGAGTGAATTGTACAAATAATATTGTAGTAGGGTGAGCTGCTGAAATAATAGTAAAAATAATAAACTGGCTAAACTGATTTATATGATTAGTTACAATTATACTTATAATATATGCTTGATTTATGGTTTTAACATCAGTATGAGATGAAGAAAAATTAAAAAAAGCTAAAAATATTATAATATATATAGCCATATGAATGTTTATTTTAGTAGCTAACTATTTAATTTTAACTTTTATTATAAATAATGTTAAATAAAATTATGAAAAATTTAATAAAAATTATTACAATATTAATATTTAGTATTCTATGAATTATATGAGTAGATGCAGCTAGTATAGTAAATTTTTGAGATGCTAAATGAATAGAACAAATAACAAATAATTCTATTTCATCAATTAGTTCATCAAAAGATATTACTAAATCATTAAGTGATAATTGATTTAAAATCCTAACTATCATAAAAACTTTAATATCATGAATATTAATAATATTTATAGTATATATTTGAATACAAATGATATTATCTATGTGAAGTGATGAAGATAAACTAACAACATCAAAAACACAATTACGGTATACTTTAATAGCACTCATATTTATAAATATTCCTTGAACACTTTATAATATGTTTGTTACAAAAAAAATAGCAATTGATTGAA
>CAZCCA010000058.1:0-4213 GCA_964497215.1 uncultured Candidatus Peribacteria bacterium
TAGCTTCTTCAGTAGTAGCTTCTTCAGTAGTAGTATCATCATTATTAACATTACCACATGAAGCTAAAGCAAATGTTAATAATAATACAGCAAAAATTTTTGTCATTTTCATAATATAAAAATAATATAAATAAATAAATATTCTCTATTCAAGAATATAAGTATTGTAAGACAGATAAACTATATTCAAAAATAATTTATATCTTTTAAATTGACAGATAATTAATTTAATCTATAAATGATTTTGCAAATTTATTAGTTAGCTTTATGAATTCTAAAGGATTTTCTAGTTCTCATCATTCTAGTAATATAGCTTGATTATAAGCATATTTAACTATATCTTTTAATTTTTCTGATTTAATATCTTTATCAAATTCAATTTTCATAGAATCTACTAATGGATTTCTTGGATTTAATTCTAATATTCTTTTTTGTTTTGGTACATTTTGTCACATAGCCTTCATCATTTTTTCTAATTGTGGGTCAATTCCATTTTTAGGAGTTTTTAGTGCTCAAAAACTATCTCAAAGTTTATCATTTAAAACTACTTCTTCTATTTTATCATCTCATATCAAAGTTTTAGCTAAATCAAGTAATCATTTAAAACTCTTTTGTTTTTCTTCCTTTTCTTTCTTTTTTTCTTCTGTTTCTTCTTCTAATTCTATATCTTCAGTAGTAATAGAAACTAACTTAGATCATTTGTATTCATTAAATCATTGTACTAAAAATGAATCAATTGGATCAGTTAATACTAAAACATCTATATTTTTTTCTTTGAATTGAGATAAATATGGACTAGCTAATGCTTCTGCTTCTGATTTAGCTATAATATAATAAATAGTTTTTTGTTTAATATTTTCTTTCTTACCATCTTTTTCTATTTCTACTTCTTTTTCAAAAGCATTTTCTAAATATTCATCAAGTGTAATTAATTTAGAATCATTTATTCATTTAAATAATGAAACTCATGCAATAGTTTCTTTTAATTCAAAATCATAATGAATTCATTCTTTTAAAATTTTACCATAATTTAACCAAAATTTATTATAATCTTCTCTATTTTTCTTTAATACTTTTCATAATTCATTAATAACTTTTTTAGTAAGTCATTTTTTTATTTTTTCTAAAGATGTATTATCTTGTAACATTTCTCTAGAAATATTTAATGGAAGATCATTAGTTTCAACAACTCATGAAATAAATCTTAACCAAACAGGCATCAATTCTTTTGCATGTTCTAAAATTAAAACATTTTGAACATATAATTTAGGTCAATACTCTAAGTTTGGATCAGATAAATTTTGATACATATTTAATTCTTTTGGAGAAAAAAGAATAGATTTATAATTAACCATTCATTCTACATTTGTATGTAAACTAAATAATGGTTCATTCCAATCATTAGAAACTGATTTATAAAATTCTGTATACTCTTCTTTTTTTATTTCAGATTTAGATTTTTTCCAAATAGGCTTAGTTTCATTAACTTGTTCAAATCACATTTCTTTTGGTTCTTTTTTCTTTTCTTCATCTGTTCTGCTATCATATTCTTTCATCATTATTGGTACTCAAACATAATTTGAATATTTTTTAACTAATTCTTTTAATTTCCATTCTTCTAAAAATTCCTTACTATCTTTATTTATATATAAAGTTATAGTTGTTCATCTATCTTTTTTATTACTATCAGCAATTTCATAACTACTTTTTCAATCACTTATCCATTTTGCTGCTTTTTTTCATTTTTCTTTTGATTCAACTTCAACCTTATCTGCAACCATAAAAGCAGAATAAAAACCTACTCAAAATTGTCATATTAAATTATTTTCTGTTTCATCTTTTGCTTTTTTTAATTTTTCTATAAATTCTTTTGTTCATGATTTAGCAATAGTACCAAGATTTTTAATCATACTATCTTTACTCATACCTATACCATTATCACTAATAGTAATAGTTCATTTATCTTTATCAGATATAATATATATTTCAAATTTTTCTCACTCTTTTAAATAATCTCAATCTGTTAATGATTTAATTCTAGCTTTATCAATTGCATCAGAAGAGTTAGAAATTAATTCTCTTAAAAATATTTCTTTATTTGAATAAATACTATGAGTAAGTAACTCTAATACTCTTCAAGTTTCTGCTTCAAAATTATGTTTTGTCATAGTTTTTATTTTATTAAATTTTAAAATTAAAATAGCACTTAGAAAAACTAAGTGCTAATATAATATACTTTTTTATATTTTTGTCAAAAAATTATGATATATTTTTTATCAAATCATCATTTAAAATTTAATTTATCTAGTCTAAATTTTTCTATTTCTTCTTTTATTATTCAATATTTTTCACAAATACTATTTATAAACCTAAAACAACTATACTAAAAAAATAAAAAAATCTAGAAAAATTTCTAGACTTTATAAACCAAATTTTTTATTTAATTTTAGCATTACATAAATAGTTTTAAATTGAAGATATACTATAGGAGCAAGTAAGATAAAATATACAATACTAAATTTATCTACAACTCAAGTTTTTACTAATCATAAGTGTAAAAAGAAAAAAGCAAATACAACCAAAGCTACTCATGGACATATCAAAGCAAAAGTTACTGGTGATTTTTCTTTTCAATAAACATAATCATCAAAATATCAATTTTTTTTCATAACAACATATCAAATATAACCAAACATCAATTGCATAGAAATAATTATTGTTGTAATCATTATATAAGTTCAAGAAGAAAAATGACTTTCAAAATGAGTATGCAGTCAATGCATATTTCTAATAATTATAATTCAAATAAGTGTTAAAATAGGTATCATAATCCATAAAGTTGGACTAGCAGATTCATCTAAACCTTTTTTTAAAATAGCTTTAAATCAAACAATTATCTTTAAAAAAGCTATAGCTCAAGCTAAAGTTATAAAAAAAGTAGAAGCAACTAAACCTAAAGTTGAAGTTACAATATTTGTACTCATTGCACTACTTGCAGCAAATCAAACTCAAACCATAGAAAAAGCAAAAACAGAAATTAATTGTCACAAATTATTATTTTCAACAAAATCAGTATTTCATTTTTGCATAATAAGTCTTATAAAATACTCTGAAAAAAGTTTTAAAGCAAGAATTCAAACTAAGCCAAAAGCCACTAAAGCTCAAGGAAATAAATATTCTACAATAGACCATAAATTTGGAATAAATACAGCTCAAAGTATAAATAAAATATTTATAGTCATTGCCAAAGTCAAAGGTATAGCCATAAAAGTAACTTCAGAATTTCAAGATTTTAGTTTTTTATATTCTTTTGTACCTTTAAATTTTTTAAATACAGCTAAATTTTTAAATAAAAGTTGTAAATGCTTAAATGCAAAATAAATAATTCAAATTATAGCAAAAACAATAGTAGCTTTTATAAAAATACTAGTATCAGCACTTAAACAAACTTGCTTTAAAGTATCAAAAGTAGGAATAGGATTAGTTTTGGGTTTTGGAACAATATGCATTAAATACATAAAAAATGTAACAGCAATTCATCCTGGTCAAAGTGCTGCTAAAAACATCAAAGGATTATAAGTTTCTTTTTTTAACATAGTTTTTTAAAATTAAAGATTAAAATAATTTTACTTGCAATTTCAACTTACATCAGTTTTGTAAATTATTATTCATTTACCATCTAGAAGAGTATCTGTTATTTTTTTATTTACAAATTTTAAAAGTTAATTTTTAGAACTTTATTTTTATAAGATCTTATTATGCTAAATTATAAATTTTTTATATTATAAAAAAATGATTCAATTTTACAAACATTTTTTACAAATTCAGTTCAACACAAAACTATGATTTTTAACTTTAAATCAAAATTTATTTTCTAAATCTTCTATTTCAAAATTTATAAAACATCATATATTTTCTTTTTTTTCACAAATATCACAAATAAAATGATGATGATGAGTTTGTTTTAATGAATATATTTTCTCTCAATTTTTTCCGAAATCTTCTAATATTATTCAAGTATTTAATAATTTTTCTATATTTCTATAAACTGTTGTTTTATTTATATCTGTTCAAATAATATTTAAAATATCTTTTGCAGATATAGGACAAGATTTAGAAGTAATTATTTCTAAAATTTTTTGTTTATTATTCATAATTTTTTTTCAAACTCAGAATATTTGATTATTTTTATTTTTTATTTTATTTAGCATTT
>CAZCCA010000059.1:0-4209 GCA_964497215.1 uncultured Candidatus Peribacteria bacterium
AATCTTTTATAATTTTCTATTATACTAAACATAATTTATATGTTAAAAAAAATAATTGTTTTTAAGTTGTAAAAACTACTTACTATTAAATCATAACATAAATAAATATTAAATTACAAAAAAAACACTAGACAAACTAGTATTTTATAGTAAATAGAAAAAGAGCTATCAAATTTTGATAATTTATATTTTTAAATATACTTTATCCATTATTTAAATAATAAATAATTAATGGAAAATTTTTTTTACTTATCTCTTTTTATCTTTTGAACTTTATTTTGAAGCTTTGCATCCGTACTTATATATAGACTAAAATCTGGTGAAAAATGAATATTAAATTGAAGAAGTCATTGTCCCAAATGTAATAATATATTACAAACTATGGAGTTAATTCCTATATTTTCATGGCTTAAAAATCTTTGAAAATGTCATTATTGTAAAGAAAAAATAAATAACATTTATCCTTTACTTGAACTAAGCACCTGATTGCTTTTTACTTTTATATGATATTTTTTAATAGATTATAACTTAATATATAATTTAAATATTATTGAAATATCAAAATTATTTTTCTGGCTTTCTATTTGATTTATAACTATTCTTTACATATTTTATGATTTATTATTTTTAGAAATACATGATTGAATAATGCTTAGTTGAATTATTTTATCAATTTCATACTTATCATTTGAAACTATTATAAATAATAATTTAATAATATCACTATCAGCAATTTTATTATCTATAACTATAATATGATGATTATACATTATAATGCTTAAAGAATTAAAAGAAATCTGGGATATACTTATAATTTTTTGATCATTACTATTATTATATATTTATAAATTAATTTTTTGAATAAATTTAACTGATATAAATATACTAAACTGATTAATATGAGCATTATCTATTTTTATATTTTTCTTTTTACAAATAATTATTTCAAAATGAGCTTGGATGTGATGATGAGATTTAAGAATAGCAATTTTAATATGATTGTTATTATCAACTAGCCTAATATTCCCTGCTTTAATGATAACATATATAATTTGAAGTATTATATGAATTTCATATGTAATTTACTGAAAACTAATGAAAAAATGAACAACTATTAATACTCAAATTCCTTTTTGACCATTTCTATGAGTATGATTTTTTATAACTATTTTTTACAGTTCTGAAATAATAAATATTATGAATATATATTTTTAATAAATGTAAAGCTAAATAAGTTTACAAATAACTAATATTTTGATACAATACTAATAATTTAAAAATAAAAATAAAATTATGAAAAACAAAAAAGACCTAGCTGCAATTAGAGATTTTATAATAACTGCAGAAAAATCTATAAAAAGTGCTAAAAAATTACTAAAAGATGTTTTAGAAAATAATAATATGACTTTAGACTCAAAAGTTAATCTAGATACAAGTTGATTACATTCATACTCTGATGAAAACTCAAAAATAGTTGAATGAGTATTTACTTGAGAAGAAATGTTATGAGCAGACTGAAATAAATATCCTGTGCCTGCTAACTATGCATCAAAATCAAAACTAGTTCAATGAGATAAACTTAAAGTTACTATAAACACAACTGGTAAAATGTTATACAAACAAATAGCTCCTATCAATAGAGAATTTATTACATGATTAGTAGTAAAAGAAAAAGACAAGTTTCAAGTAGTAGCAAATTGAAAAACATATGATTTACTAACAGCTGCTGTAACCCATTTTAAAGCAAATATATGAGATAATGTAACTGTAATAATTCCTAAATGAAAAGATGCAACATTTGCAGCAATAGATTTAGTTATTCCAGTAGAAAAATAAAAAATCCCAATAGGGATTTTTTATTTTAAATTAACAAATTCTGTACTATCAATAGAAAGTTCTCATTTAAGTTTATATAAATCAACTTCTTCTATATGTTGTCCTAAAGTAGTTAAAAAAGTAGATTTTCAATCTCCAAAAGGAACAACCAATCTAGCTTCAATATCTTCAAATATTTTAGCTGATTCTTTTGATCAAATTATTATTAAAATATCAACATCTCAGAAAAAAGATAAAATTTCTTCTTTTAAATCAAATTTATCATCTGTTATAATCAAAAGATGTTTTCATTCTATAGTAAAACTATAAAATAAGTTATTATTATATGATTTAACTTCAAGTAAAATACCTGATTTTTCAAATTCACCAGCATGAACTACATTAAAATCATCTATTTTTACTTCAAAAGTATTAATATCTAAAGTTATTTTATTTTTTGAACTATTTTCTACTGAAATAATTCAATTTTTATTAGTAATTTCTAACATTTATTTCTAATTAATTATATAAAAAATGTTTTATTCCTTCAAATAATAGAATGAATATCAAACATAACTTTCACTTTTTTTAAATCTTCTAAACTAAACCATTCATATCATACAAATCTTTCTTCTTTTTGTACTATTGGATTAGCAGTTCAATTATATTTAACCAAAAATAAATAAACATCTTTATCTATAACTGGATTATTTTTCAAGTATCATGCTGTAAAAGTATAATTCAATTTTGTAATAAATTTAATAACTTCTAAATCTTTTTTATCTAAACCTGCTTCTTCACTAATTTCTCTAATAGCAGTATCTTTAGCAACTTCACCTTCTTCTATATGTCATTTTGGAATAACATATACTTCTGAATTTTTTGAATTTAGCCATTTTAAAAGTAGTACTTCAACCTTATTACCATTTTTACGATATACAATTCAACCTGAACTTTTTTCGTATTTTTTTGCCATAATTTATGTAGGTCTAATCTATCTAAACTATATTTAGTATAAATAAAAGCATCAAAATTTCAAGTTAATTTAAAAAGTAATCATATTTTTGCATAAATATTTTTTATATGATAAAATTTATATAAATAAATTATAAAATAAAAACAAAAAATGTCTGAAACAAATAAAGATATATTAATGGAACTTGATTTGGAAACTGAAGTTCAAAAACTATCTGAAGATAATACAAAAATAAAAATTTTAGAAGAAGATGAAAAAATAAATGAAATAAAACAACTTGATATACAAAAAGAAATAGAAAAACTTCAAAATCAAGCAAAAACAAACAAAACAGAAGAAATAAATAAACAAGAAATAGAACAAAGAACTCAAAAAAGAATTCATAAAAGGAAAACTCATTATTTTTTATCTTGAATAATCTTTTTTAGTAAATATTTAATTACTTCAGTGTTAATATTTGCTGTTTTACTTGTTAGCACAAACTATCATGCTTATATAAATATAGCTAAAAGTTATATTTATTCTAATCAAATGGAAGTAGCTGAACAAAGATTAGTTACATCTGTTGAGGCTTCAAATATTAAAGAAAAATATGAGTCAAAAGCAAAAGAAAAACTAAGATCAAGTATAGATATTACAAAAACAGATAAAGAAAATAACTCAAAGTTATCATTAAAACATCTAAAAAAGAAAAAAGATAAAAAAGGTATTAAACTAAGTATTGATATAACTCCATATGAAAACAGAGTTATTATACCAAAAATATGAAAAAATATTCCTCTTATTGATATAAAAAATAAAAAAATTAGCTGAAAAGATGAATTAAATGATATTTTTATGAAAGAATTAGAAGATGGAATAGTAAGATATCCAGGTAGTGCAAAACCATGAGAAAATTGAGCAAGTTTTATTTTTTGACATTCATCAAACTTTCCTTGGATAAAATGAGATTATAATGATGTTTTTGCTACACTTGATAATGTATCATATTGAGATGAAGTAATTGTATATTACTGACAAGAAAAATATACTTATCAAATAAAAGAAAAAAAGGTTATAAAGCCTGGTGATGTTTCAGTTTTAAATAGAAACAAAGGTAAGTCTGAAATAACACTTATGACTTGTTGGCCAATATGAACTACTTTAAATAGATTAATAGTAGTTTGAGAATTAGTTAAAAATAATTAATAAAAAATGATTTGATTTGAATATAAATATTTATCTGCTAATTATATATTAAATAATATAAAACTATTAACAAATTATTCTATAATAGAATATGCTATTTTAGCATGACTTATTATTTTTATTTTAATACTTATTTACTATATATTACCTATTATATTTATATATCTCAAAGAAAGAGATAAACAAAAAGAAAAAGACAAAAAAGCTAAAACATTAAAACAAATATTAAT
>CAZCCA010000060.1:0-4168 GCA_964497215.1 uncultured Candidatus Peribacteria bacterium
TTTATTTTATATCCATTATTTCAATATCAAAATATAGAGTCTTTCATGCAAGTGGAGAATTTACATCAATAGTAACAGTTTTATCATCTACAGCTACTATTTTGAATTCTCATCTATTTGTAGGTAATTTTTGTCATACTTCTAATTTAATTCATGCATCAGTAAAAGATTTTAATTGATCTTTTTCTAAAACTTGAACATTTTTTTCATCATATACTCAATAACCATCTTCTGGTGAAACTTCAAGTTTAAATTTATCTCCTATTTTATGACCTAACAGTCATTCATCCCATCATTTTATAACTTGTTTTGCTCAAACAGTAAATTCAAAAGGTTGTCCTCTATCTAAACTTGAATCGATTTTTTCTCAATCAGCTAATTTTAATGTATAATTAACAGAAACTTTATCTCAATTTTTTATTACTTTATCTTTTTTTTCTTCTTGTTTTTGTTTTTTTAATTCTTCTATATTTTTTAAAGCTTCTTCAAGATTAAAATCATAATCTTTTAAAGAACCATTTTTAAATTCTTTTATTTTTAAATCAATAATTTTTACTTCTTTAACAGGTTTATCATTAGAATCAGTTTTTGTTTTTTCTATTTTATCTACATTATCAAATCATTCTACAACTCTACCAAAAACTGCATGTTTTCCATCTAAAAAATTATTATTTGCAGTATTTATAAAAAATTGACTACCATTTGTATTAGGTCAAGCATTTGCCATAGAAATAGTATATTTATTATTTTTTAAACTTGAATCAAATTCATCATCAAATTTTTCTCAATATATACTAGTTCAACCCATACCAGTACCATCTGGATCACCTCATTGAATCATAAAATCTTTTATAATTCTATGAAATATAACCCCATCATAATATCATTTGTCAGCTAAGGCTATAAAATTTGTAGTAGTTATAGGTGCTTTTTTAGTTTCTAGTAAAATATTTATCGTACCATTTGTAGTTTTCATAACTGCTACTATATCTCATTCTTTATAATTACTCATAGTTGTTTTATTATTATCTAAAGTATTTGTTTCACTTGTATTTTTGTTAGTACAAGAAAATAAAAATAAACTTAAAAGTATTACTGTAATAATTTTTTTCATATATTTATTTTTTAAATTTTAATCTGATTTTTGGTTTTATTTTTCATTCAAAAATCTGTAATAAGTATTGTAAGAATTTTTCTTCATTTGCAAACTTCTTTATTTGACATCTAAGTCTATTAATGTTAATTACAATAAATACTACTTCTTTATCTAAATTTAAAAATTCTTTTAATTCTTCTACTTTTAAATCCTTATCAAAATCTAATTGATAATTTATTCATATCTTTTTTATAGAAATTATTTTATATTTAGAAGCATATAATTTCAATTTTAATAAATTAAAAAAATTAATAGTTTCTTTTGGAATATCTGAATTTATAGATTTAAAATCATCTATAATATTTTCTAAATCATTTAAATTATTTAAACTTTCTATTTCTCTATAAAAATTTATTTTATCAAGTTCAGATGTAAAATAAGAATTATCAATATAGGCTCAAATATTTAATTCAATAGAAGTATTTATTTTATTTACACTTTGATTACTGGTCTCTACTGTTAATATTTTATTTTTTAATTCCTCTATTTTATTCTCAAGCATTTCTAAATATAAATTTATTCAAATATCATATGATTGTCCACTTTGTCTAATACCTAATATATCTCATCATCATCTAATTTCTAAGTCTTTTATAGCTAATTCAAATCATGCTCATAAATGACTATAATCGACAATAGTTTTTAACCTATTTGCTCAATCTTCTTTTATTTTATTTTTCTTAAATAATAAATAACAATATCATTTTCTATCACTTCTTCAAACTCTTCATCTAAGTTGATGAATCTGGCTAATTCAAAAATTTTCTGCATTATTTATAAAAATAGTATTCACATTTGAAAAATCAATTCAATTTTCTACTACAGTAGTTGCTAACAAAATATCATATTCTCTTTTTTTAAATGCAATTATATTTTTTTCTAATTTATCACCTGAAAGCTGTCAATGAGCAATTACTACTTTTTTTCATGGGAGTAAATCTTCAAGAAATCTTCACATTGTATTTATAGTTTCAATACTATTATGTATAAAAAATAATTGTCATCATCTATCAAATTCTCTTTTAGAAGCATCTAAAATAATTTGTTCATCAAAAGCAGAAACTATTGTCTGAATATCTTGTCTACCATACGGTGGAGTTGTCAACATTGATATAGATTTTAATCAATTTAAAGCCATATTTAAACTCCT
This sequence comes from uncultured Candidatus Peribacteria bacterium, assembly GCA_964497215.1. Classification (GTDB taxonomy): domain Bacteria; phylum Patescibacteriota; class Gracilibacteria; order BD1-5; family UBA6164; genus UBA6164. The sequence continues at coordinate 2,307 of CAZCCA010000060.1, forward strand.
AGGTATAGGTGTAGCAGACATAGACAATATGTCTATATTTCATTTAAACTTTTTTATTTTTTCTTTATCTTTTACTCAAAATTTGTGTTCTTCATCTACAACCAAAAGTCATAAATCTTTAAATTTTATATCTTCACTTAAAAGTCTATGAGTTCAAATTATTAAGTTTATTTTTCAAGATTTCAATTTTTCAAGAGTAGATTTTATAGATGAAGCTTTTTCAAATCTAGTAATTACTCAAATATTTACAGGAAAATTAGAAAATCTTTCAATAGCTTTTTGCCAATGTTCATATGCTAAAACAACTAATGGTGAAATAAATGCAGCTTGTTTTCAATTTAAAATAGCTTTATAAATAGAAGCAAAAGCTATTTCTGTTTTACCAAATCAAACATCTCAAGATAATAATCTATCCATAGGATTTTCTGACTCCATATCCTTATAAATTTCAGAAATCACATTTATTTGATCATCTGTATATACATAATCAAAACTATTAAAAAATTCAGCTTCTAGCTCAGGAAAACTTAAAAATTTAAATCATTTTACCAATTTTCTTTTAGCATATACTTCTAATAATTCTCTTGCAGTTTTTTCTACATCTTCTGAAACTTTTTGTAATTTTTTATCCCATTCTTTTGTAGATAATCATGTTAATTTAGGATTTTCTGAACCAATATATTTTGAAACTCTGGATACTTCAGTAATTGGAATAAAAAGTTTATCATTATTTTTATATTCAAGTGTAATATATTCTTTTTTTATTCATCATAATTCTTTTTCTACTATCTCTTTAAAAATTCAAATACCATGGTCAATATGTACAATAAAATCTCATGGTTTTATTTGCATTAATAAATCTAAATTTTTTGACAGACTCCTTTTAACTCTTTTTTTAATAAAGATTCTAGAAATATTATCATCTGTTATTACTATACAATTAGATGTCTTAAAACTTTTCAAATTATTTAAATTTGTTTCAAAAACTTCAACCTTTGTTTCTAGATTATTTAAGTCTAAAAAATTTATAATAGTTTTTTTATTTTTAGTAAAAATATATTTTTTAAATTTATTTTCTTCTAAAATATTTTTAAAATCATCAATAGTTTCTAAATACAAATCATTTATTCATAAATTAACACAATCTTTATCATTACTAAGAGAGTTAAAAACTATATAATTCTCTATATTTTTTATCAAAAAATCATAATTTGAATAAAAATCAATAGAATCTAATATTACCAAAACTTCATCTGGTATATTAATAACTTTTTCAATTTTTTCTCATTTATTGATTTCTATATCTAAAATTGATGAATTATTTCATACAAAAAAAGTATTATAATTGTTTGAAATACTATCAATCTCATCTTCCCAAAAACTTATTTTTGTAGTATTTCATAAATTATCAGTAATACTTAATGTGTCTCATAAAACTTTAAAACTATTATTATTTTCATATTCTGAAAAAGTATAATTTAAATCATGTAATTTTTCTGTTATATCAGATAATTTAATTTTATCTCAAATACTTATTTTTATTATATTTTTATATTCAAATTGATTTTTATTATCAATTTCTATATCTAAAATATCTTTAGAAACAATATAATTTCATTTTTTGTTATAGTATAAATTGACAAAATCTCATATTTTTAATATTTCATTTAAATCTAAACCTAAAAATTTAGATATTTTTATATATGATTTTAATATTTTTTCATTTTCAACTATAATTAAAAATGAATTACTATTTTGTAATTTTTTATATAATAATAAAACTCTTGAAAAAATATTACCATAATTAATATAATGCTTATTATCTTCTAATTTTAATTTTAAATCAATCATTTTTTTATAAT
>CAZCCA010000061.1:0-4129 GCA_964497215.1 uncultured Candidatus Peribacteria bacterium
TTAACATTAATAGTATTATAAACTTCAGCAGTATTTCAACAATTATCTATAACCCTTAAAAATACAGTCCATTTTCAAGTATTTAAAAAACTATAATTATCTAAATAACTTCAATATTTAATAATTTGATTTCAATTATCATTATTATAAAATCTCCAAATATATCATTCTGGATTTTTTATTCAAGATTCACAAGTTATATATAAGTCATTTCAAAAATCATAAGTATTAGATTTATCTTCTAAATCTGATAAACTACAAGATTTATTTGATTGTTTACAAGATTTATCAAAAATTTTCATTTTTAAAGCAATAGAATTATCTTGTTTTTCTCAACATACATTAGCTTTTAAAGCTACATAAGCTATACGTAAAAAAGCTTCTTTTGATATAGCTTGTTTTGGTCTCAGTTTATTATCTTTTTTTTGTATTAAATAATAAGTTTTTTCATTTCAATTAGAATCAACTTCTTTAACTTCATAAGTCAAAGCCTTAGCTAAATCAGGATAAAAACTATAAACACTTCAATCTGGATTTCTTGGACTTACATCATCAGCAATTTTTTCTGTAATTAATCAATTATATATATCTTGTCTAACTTTTTCAGCTTGCTTGTTTGTTAAAATTCAAGATGCTCTTAAAACAACAGCAATTGCTTCTTCAAGTGTAATAGTATTTGATGGACAAAATGGTTTTTCTCAATCTCTTTGTACTCAGTTTTCACAAGTAGTTCATGGATGATAACCTTTTACAAATCAACTATCATTTGCATCTTCTACACAATAAAAATATTTATTAAATTTATTTATATCATAAAAACCTTGTGAAGATGAATACTTGTTTATCAAATCAATACTTGTATTTGGTTGTATACATTTTTTACATGTTACTTCCATAAGTATTCATACAAATTCATCCCTATTTAACAATGCTTTAGGATTAAATTTTCAATCTTTATCTGGTGAGATCATTCACCTATCATAAAGTGTTTGAAGCTCATTTAAATATTTATAATTTGAATTTATATCACTAAAAATATTCTCAACTTTTATAGATCAAGCAGAAATATTATTTCAAAAGAAAAAATATCATGAAACTAAAAAACTAAAAGTTATTATTAATATTAATATTTTTTTTAACATATTTTTTTAATTAAACAACATACATTACTATTCAAGCAGCAACAGAAACATTTAATGATTCTTTTTTACCTCTCATAGGAATAATAACAATTTCATCAGATAAATCCAATATTTTTTTATTTACTCATGTTATTTCATTTCACATTACTAAACAAACTTTTTCTTCATTTCTATTAAATAATTCTGTATATTCTATACTTCTTTTATCTAACTCAACAGAATATATTTTGTATCAAGTTTTTTTTAGTTTTTTAATAATTTCAAATGGATCTTTATAATATTCCCAGTCTATCCAAGTTTCAGCTCAAAGTGCAGTTTTACTAATATCATTTCTAGGAGGAGTTGGAGTATGTCCAGTCATAATTATTTTATCAAATCATGCTCAGTCACAATTTCTAAAAATAGCACCAACATTTTGCATTGAACGTATTGAATCAAGTAATATTATTTTTGACATTATTTTACAATATATTAATTAATTAATATTTTTATACATTTTTTTTCTAATTTTTCAAGCAATTTTATTTTTATTTTTAGCTTTTTTATGCTATAATTCAAATTAAATACTAAATAAAAATAAAATATATGAACTATTATATTATATTTTCTATTCTAATAGCTATTATAATAGCATTTTTTATAGTTATAAAAATAATTAAAAATAAAATAAATTATAAAAGAACTTTAGATTTAACATTTTTAAAAATCACATTACCAAAAAAAGATAGTGATTTAGATGAAAAAAAAGAAACTACAAAAGACTTTAAAGAAATGATTGGTTTAATGGAACAATTGTATTCATCACTTAAATCTATATACTCAAATAAAATAATAAAAAAAATAATTGGACAAGACTTAATTAGCTTTGAATATATATCTCATGAATGACAAATATTTTTTTATGTAATTATTCCAAAAAACTATAAATACTTAATTGAAAAACAAATTAATTGATTTTATACTGATGCAATAATAGAAGAAACAACTGAAGTAAATATTTTTAAAAATAGAAAATATATAGAAGCAACTTACTTAAATACTACAAAAGAATTTTATTTTCCAATAAAAACATATAATAAACTAGAATCTGATCCTATAAATAATATAACAAATGCTTTTTCTAAACTAGAAGAAGACGAATCAGCTGTAATTCAAATATTACTCAAACCTGTTCAAGATGATTGGCAAAATGAATGTAGTAAAGCAAGTTCAAAATTAATGAAAGGTAAAAAAACTTGGTTTACTTTAAATCCACTTAAATTATTACTTTGATTTTTTGAAGTAATTTTTACAAGCAATGATGATGAAAAATCAAATAATAATGAAGATAATACATCTGCATTGACACAAGAAAGATCGAAAACATTAGATGAAAAATGAGATAAAACAGGTTTTGAAACTATTATTAGAGTAATAGCTACCTGAAATGATAAACATATGGTAGAAACTGAATTAAAAAATATAACTTCAGCTTTTACTCAATTTAGTTATCCAGATTTTAATAAATTTTCAAATACTATTTATCATAATAAAAAATCACTAATAAAAAATTATATTTTTAGATATTTTAAAAAACCTATATATCTAAAAAAAATGATTTTAAATACTGAAGAACTTGCTTCAATTTTTCATTTTCCTCATATTAAATATAATAATACTCCTGAAATAAAATGGCAAAATTTTAAAATAGTAAAAGCTCCTAACAATATTCCAAAAGAATGATTATTACTTTGATATAATATCCATAGATGAGTCAAAAAAGAAATAAGAATTAAGAATGAAGATAGATTTAGACATTTTTATGTAATTTGACAAACTGGTACAGGTAAGTCTAGTATAATGCAAGTAATGGCTAGACAAGATTTTAAAAATTGAGAATGAGCATGTATCATTGATCCTCATGGAGATTTAGCTAGAGATGTACTTCCCTTTATACCAAGAGAAAGAGCTGATGATGTAATCATTTTTGATCCATCTGATTTAGATAGACCTATGTGATTAAATCTACTTGAAGCAGATACTCCTGAAGAAAAAGAATTAGTTGCAATGGATGCCTTAAATATGATGATAAAATTATTTGGTAATGAAATATTTTGACCTAGAATTCAAGATTATTTTAGAAATGCTGTTTTAACACTTATGGATTATCCTCAAGGTTGAGCAATTACTGATGTAGTTAGATTATTTACAGATGAAGAATTTCAAAAAGATAGAGTTAGACATGTACAAAATCCTATAGTAAAAGCATGGTGGGAAACTACTTATGCTAAAATGTGAGATAGAGAAAAAGCTGAAATAATACCTTATTTTGCTGCAAAATTTGGTCAATTTACAACTAATAAAATGATGAGAAATATTATTGGACAAGTAAAATCTAGTTTTGATATATTAGATATTATGCAAAACAAAAAAATACTATTAGTAAATCTATCAAAAGGTAGATTATGAGATTTAAACTCAAAACTTTTAGGTATGATACTTGTATCAAAAATACAAATGGCTGCAATGAGAAGAGATAAAATACCAAAAGAAGAAAGATCAGATTTTTTCTTATATATTGATGAATTCCAAAATTATGTAACAGATAGTATTGAATCTATATTATCAGAAGCCAGAAAATATAGACTTTCACTAAATATAGCTCATCAATATTTATGACAATTAGAGCAATCTGATGCACTTACTAAATCAAGCTTAAACTTAAAACAAGCAATTTTTGGTAATGTTTGAACAATAATGAGTTATAAAATATGACCTGAAGACTGAGAATTTATGGCAAAATATTATGCTCCAACTTTTTCTGAACAAGATTTAGTAAATATGGATAAATTTAAAGCTACTATGAAATTATCTGTAGATAATCAGCCAACAACTCCATTTTCTGTTATTCCTGTTAATCCATATCTAGAATCTTGAGATATGAAATTAGCAAAAGCATATACAGAACTTTCTAGACTTAAATACTGAAGAGATGTAAATTTTGTAAG
>CAZCCA010000062.1:0-4118 GCA_964497215.1 uncultured Candidatus Peribacteria bacterium
TGTTTTTTACAATCTAATTTTTCTTTTAATCTTTCTTCTATAATATCATGAAAAATATCTAAATTTTCTTCTATTTCAGAATAATATTTTTCAAATAAAGTATTTGAAGGTCTAATCAACAAATAAATAAATATTCAAAAAGGTGTAAAAAACAAAATAATTAAAACAGATATTATTTGTAATAAAATACTATTTGTTCTATTTGATATATCTTTTATAACCCACAATAAAACTGAAATCCATATTATAAAAAAATATAATACAGTAAATTTTATAAATACATCAAATGTAATTGTATTATATATTTTATCAATTATTCAAACTAAATTTATTTCCATTGTTTTATTTTAATAAATTATTTTTTTTCCATTTTTCTATTTCTTGATGATTTCATGATAACAAAATACTTGGAACTTTTTTTCACATAAATTTTTCAGGTCTAGTATAAACAGGATATTCTTTTTTTCTATCTAAATTTTTTGAAAAACTATCTTCTTCTAAAGAAAGTTTATTTCATAATACTCAAGGTATATGTCTAAGTAAAGCATCTAAAAACACCATAGCAGATAATTCTCAACTAGTTAAAACATATTCTCATATGCTTATATTATAATCTACATATAAATCAATTATTCTTTTATCTATTCATTCATAATGTCAGCAAATAATTATGAAATCAGAACTCAAATTTTTATAATAATTCTCTACTTTTTCTTGATTTAATAAATTTCAAGATGGAGTCATGTTTATTACATCTATTTTTTTTCAAATTTTATTAAAAATAAATTCAATTGCTTTTGAAATAGGTTCAGCTTTTATAACCTGTCAATGCATTCAATAAGCTTTATCATCAACTCTTTTAAATTTATTATCTGAAAAATCATTTAATTTATATAATTCAACTTCAAATAATCATTTATCTTTTGCATTTGAAATAATAGAACTAGAAAAAAAAGAATCAAAACTTTCAGGAAATATAGTAATAATATGTATTTTCATTTCTAATTAATTATATCTAAAATTTCTTTTAAAACTTTATCAGGACTTTGAGTTGCATCAAGCATATAATCACATAAAAGTCTTGCTTCTTTTTCTTCCATTATAGCACTTTGTTCTCTTCTAAGCAACTCTTCTTCTTTAATTTCTTCTCATCTTTTTTTTATTCTATCTCTAAGTTTATTAACTGGAATATTTAAAAATATAGTTGTATAAAAATCTTTTAATTCTGGTTTATCTTTTATCAATCTTTTTAATCATAAAACATCTAATTCCTTTATAACTATTTTTCATAAATCTATTCAATTTAAAATTACATCATCATATTTTGTTCAATAATAATCTTTATCATGTACAATTGCATATTCTAAAAATTCATTATTTTCTATTGATTTTTTAAATTCATCTAAACTAATAAAATGTGCATCTTTTCAATCTATTTCAAAATCTCTTTTTTTTCTTGTTTTATAAGAAAGAGGAATATGTAAATCTAAATTAGTATCTTTTAAAGCATTTATAAGTGTTCACTTACCTGCTCAAGAAACTCACATAATAAAATATATATGTCATTTATTCATAATTATATTATTTATTAAAATTATTTAATTAAATATAGAATAAAAAAATTAAAAATCAATCAAAAAATTTACAATTATTATTTTTTATATACCATTTTAAGCATTAATTATAATAATTTATTATATGAAAAACTTTTTAAAAAATTATTTATCAACAATTTTATTTATACTAATAGCATATTTATATTTTTCAAATGTAACTTTTTATCAAAATTTTTTAATAAAAGATATACATATACTATTTTTTAACCTAAATATAAAATTTAATTCAAAAATAATATATGATACTATAATTATATTATATTTTATATTATTAATTCCATTTTATTTAAAATATAAAGAAAAATCAAAAGCTAGAATAGTTTTAAATTATTTATATAAAAAAATTAAAAAGAAAAATTATAAAATAAAGAAAAAAGAAAAAATATCTTTATTAGCATGGTTTGTAAAATTATTTTTTGCTCCATTAATGATTATTTGGTTAACAATACATATATCAAATACACTAAATAATATATATGTTTCTTATAATGATATATATCTATTGAAAACTAGTTTTTACAATTTTTTTAATACTCATTTATTTTGGTTAATACTTAGTTTTATATTATTTTTTGATGTATTATTTTTTACTTTATGATACTTAATAGAAATACCTAAACTAAAAAATACTATAAAAAGTGTAGATATTACATTTTTTTGATGGTTTGTTGTCTTAATATGTTATCCACCTTTTAATACATATTCAACTCAGTTATTATGATGGTATTCAAGTGAATTTCCTAAATTTACAAATGAATATATTCATATAATATTAAATTTTACTATACTTATACTAATGTGAATTTATTCTTGGGCTTCTGTATCTCTATGATTAAAAGCTAGTAATTTAACAAATAGATGAATAATTACTAAATGACCATACAAATACATAAGACACCCAGCTTATATTAGTAAAAATCTTGCATGGTGGATATGATGACTTCCTTTACTTATTTGAAATATAACAACATGACAATATAAAAATTTTATTATAGTATTATTTAGTATGTTTGCATGGAGTTTAATTTATTATTTTAGAGCTATAACTGAAGAAAAACATTTAAACAAAGATAATGATTATAAAAAATATAAACAAAAAGTTAAATATAAATTTATTCCAAAAATTTATTAAAAATAAAAAATATAGATTTAAATAAATCTATATTTTTTATTTTGCAATTTTTTCTGATTCTAAATACTCATCAATAAAAGAAGATAACAAAGGTGCAGTTTTTCTAAATAATGCAGAACCAAAACTTACTATTGTTCATACATCAATTTGATTAAATGAATTTTGTTTAACATATGTTCTATTTGAAATCAAATCATCAATATTTCAATATAAAGAACCATTAACTAATAATCTATTAGTTGTTGAACCTCATTTTCATAAAAATTTTCATCAAATTCAATCTTTTTTAATAGTTATATAAGTTCAATCTATAGTATTAACTAATTTATCAATTTTTATATTACCTCATCTAACAACAAATGCTATATTATCAGAAAAACTAATATCTTTATTTATAACTAAATCTCAATTCTCTATAATATATGTTCTTGCTCAACTTAATCATGATAAAATATCATCATTTACTACAAAATTTTTATTTTTTAAAACAAAAACATTTTCAATTCAATTATAATTTTCAAAATAAGATAATGAATTTACATCTCATAATGCTGTTCAAGTTACTTCTGAAATAGTATTTAATAAAGTATTTTGATTGGTTCATTCAGAAGCTATAGTAGAAACAGAATTTGAATCATTAATATCTTTTGAATAACTTGATGTATCTCATCATGAAACTCATACTCAAATAAAATTTTTGTTTTTATTTGGATCTAAACTTCAATTATTTGCTACATTTGATATATTTCAAACATTATTTGTTGAAGATAAATAACTTGTTCATCATCAAGTTGTTACAACACTAGATTTTGCTACTCTAACATCTAATTTAGCAACAAAATATGCATCATCATACCTTATTCATCATTCTTCAACTGTTGTTACTAATGTATTATCAGCATAATCTCAAGTAGTTACTCTAGCTCAAACAAAATTTGGAGTAGTTGAAAAGTATTTAGTTTCACCAGGTCTTAAAATTCAAAGATTTTCACATACAGTTGATCAAATAAGTGTAGATCAATCTCTATCTACAACACATAATTTATCAAAATACATATCATAGTCTGAATTATTTTGAATATATGGTTTTCATAAAGAATGTGCTATATATGGATTCATTCATGCTCAAATAATAACATTATCTGATGGTCAAAAATCTATAGAACCTCAACCAGGGATTGTAATATTACAATTATCTACTGTTGGATCACATGTTCCAGGAATTGTTAAATCACTATATCTACAATTAACTTTACTACAAAATATCCACTCAGTTTCAGATCAAAAATCACATTCTTCCATTTCTAAATTAGAATTTGGTCTTTGAACAATACCATCTCAACAATAGTCACTTCATCATCCAGAACTAC
>CAZCCA010000063.1:0-2217 GCA_964497215.1 uncultured Candidatus Peribacteria bacterium
TTTTATTTTGCTAAATATATATATAGAATATAATAAATAAAATAATTTAAACTAAAATATAATGAATAAAAATAAAATAATAATCACATGAAAATTTGATAAAAAAGAGAATTTTTGATTTTTAATACCAGATGATAAAAATAATTATAAAAAGGATTTTTTTGTAGCTCTTAGAAATTCAAATAATGCTGAGAATTGAGATGTTGTTGAAGCTATTGAATTAAAAAAGAGACAATGAAAAAGTAGAGAAGTTAAAATATTAAAAATTGTGTCTAAAAATTCTAATCCATCCTTGAATTCCTTCCTTTGAAAAAGTAAAGAGACTATAGAAATAGATTGAAAAAATATAATAGAATGAATTTATTCTCAATGAAGAGGTGATTTTTGATTTATTGATGTTGAATGAATAGATAAATGATTTTTTGTATTTGCTCAAAATAAAAAATGAGCATTAGATGGTGATAAAGTAAAAGCAGTTACTAAAGTTTTTAATTGAAAACAAGAGGCTATAATTATTAAAATAACTGAGAGAAAATTAGATTTAATAGTATGAGAATATAAACCAGGAAAAGAGAATAGATTTTGATTTGTTATACCAAATAATCCTAGTGTAAAAGTAGATATTTTTGTTCCATGAAAAAGAAGTATGGAGGCAAAAGCTTGAGATATAGTTTGAGTTCATGTAGTTGATTGGACTGGTAAAAATCCTGAATGAACTATAAAAGAAATTATTTGAAAAAAAGGTGATAAAAAAATTGATGTTTTGAGTTTGATAGTTGAGTGATGAGCAAGATTAAAATTTTCACAAGAAGTTAAAAATTTTGCTAAAAATTTTAAAACTAAGATAAAAGAGAAAGAGTTAGAAAAAAGAGAAGATTTAACTTGATTGTTTACTTTTACAATAGATTGAGAAGATGCTAAAGATTTAGATGATGCAATTTCTATTAAAAAATTAGATAAGTGATGATTTAAACTTTTTGTACATATAGCAGATGTTTCTCATTATGTTAGAGAATGAAATCCTATTGATAAGGAAGCTTATAAAAGAGCAACTTCTATATATTTGGTTGATAGAGTTATTCCTATGTTACCAGAAGTATTAAGTAATGATTTATGTAGTTTAAATCCAAATACAAAAAAACTTACTCTTACTTGTGAAATGATTATATGAAATAATGGTAAAATAAAATCACAGAAAATTTATGAATCAATTATTTCTAGTGACTTTAGACTTACTTATAAAGAAGTAGATGAAATAATAGAGTGAAAAATAAATGAAAATAATGAATTAATGTTTGGTTGAATTGTTTCTAAAGAAATAATTACAAAACTTAAATTATCAAATTTATTAAAAGATAAAATTATAAAATATAGAAATTCAATAGGTGTTTTAAATTTTGAGTTTCCAGAAACAAAAATACTTTTAGATGATGACTGAAAACCAGTAGAAATCAAAGAGTATCCAAGATATAATTCAAATAAACTTATAGAAGAGTTTATGATTTCAGCAAATGAAGCTGTGAGTCGTGAATTTAGTGATTTACCTTTTCTTTATAGAATACATGAAGAACCAAAAGAAGATAGTATAGCTAAATTACAAGAAACATTAAATTTATTTTGAATAGATTTTAAGTTAAAAAATGGTGATACAAAAGAGTTTGCAGAGCTTATAAATAGTTTAGAAAATGAAAAAGATTCTAAAAAAATGTTTTTAGAAAAAGCTATTTTAAGAGCTCTTTCAAAAGCTGTTTATTCTAAAGAAAATTTCTGACATTTTGGTTTATGACTTAGTTTTTATAGTCATTTTACTTCACCAATCAGAAGATATCCTGATTTACAAATTCATAGAATAATAAAAGAAAAGATTCACTGAAAATTAAATAAATCTAGGAAATTATACTATGACACTATTTTGGAAAAAGTTTCTAAACATACTTCAGATAAAGAAAGAAAAGCAGAAAAACTTGAATATAAAGTAAGAGATTATTTTACTGTAAAATTTTATAAAGATAAAGTTTGAGAAGAATTTGAAGCTAATATAAATTGAATTATATCTAAATGATTTTTTGTAACTTTAAAAGATACAAGTGAATGATTTGTAGAAATGAATAATAGTGAATTTAGAGATGAATTACAAGAACATAAAGATTTAAGTAGCTGAAAAGTATATAAACTTTGAGATAGTTTAAAAGTAAGATTAATAGAAGCAGATGAAAG
>CAZCCA010000063.1:2317-4082 GCA_964497215.1 uncultured Candidatus Peribacteria bacterium
TTATTATGTGAGAAAAACAAGCTAATTCTGAACAAAATTCTATAAATGATGTTAAAAATTTAAATAATCAAGATTATAAAGATCAAAAATGGTATAAAGAACTGTCTAAAGAACAAAAAGAACTTATTGATAAAAAAATTTTAGAAACTTCTAAAATAAAGAAAATTATAGAAAATAAAAAAGCTGAAATAAGTTTTAAATGATTAAAATCTGATATTTTAACAAAGTGATTGAAAAATAGCTTTTCTTGAACTATTGATTCAGAAGATATAAATGAAATAAAAAGCTTTGAAGAAAGAATAGATATGATTAATAGAGATATTTATTTACTTTCAAGAGAATTATATTTTTTAGATTTAAAATTAAATACAGAAAAATTAGATAATGCTTTTAAAAAATCAAATAGTTTATATAAAGAAAATTTTTTAAAAAAATGAGAAACAAATACTGATATTATTTGATTAGTAGAAAATAAAAATTTATCAAATATAACTGCATGAGAAGTTTATTATTTAAAACAAGAATGATATGATTTATCAAAACTTTTTTTGGTATGATGAACAGAAGTTGTAAATAAAGATTGAATAAATATTTGAGATAAATTTATAGTTAATTTTTGATGAAATAAAAGTCTAAATAGATTGATATGAGCATGAGATTTATTACCAATAGATAAAATTGATAAGGTAAAGATAAATTGAATAGAATGAGAAAGGAGATTGGAACCTAGACCAGGTTATTATTCTAAAGATGGTAAATATTTATCAATATTTGATAATTATAGTATAGAAATAATTTCAAAAAATGAATATTTAAAAGAAGAAAAATCTAAATCATTATTAGCTTTTCAAAATAGATTTGAAGAAATAAAAAAACCAGAAGTTATAAATAAATTTAGAAAACAATTATTTAATAATTGAGATAATAATTCAATATTTTTAGATTGATTTATGAAAAGTGATTTAAAAATATTAGAATGATATTTATCTAATAATATTTCAAAAGAAAATTTATCTGATTTAAGTTTTGATTTAGATAATTGAATCTTATTAACAAGAACATGAGAATCATTAAATAATATTATTAATAAATTTATTCCAAATGAATCTCTTTGAAAATGATATGAAAAATACAAAGATATAGTTATAAATATATCTAGAAAATATTGAATAAAAACAGAAAGTTTAATTACTCTTATAAATCATGAAAATCCTAATTGGGATCCTTTGCTAGGTGCTCCATGAAGTAGTGCATATTGATTATGACAAATGATAGATTCTACATGGAAAATATATTGAAATTGATTAAATAGAAGTAATCCAAGTGATCAATTAGAAGCTACATGTAGATATTTAGCTAAGATAAAAGAAAGGAAATGATGTTCAGATGAAATAGCTATGGCATATTATAATACATGAGAATGAATTTTCAATGTTTCATTACAAAAAGTTAGAGAATATGCTAGATTAAATCCTGCTATTTCAAAAAAAATCCCAGATTGGGAAAATATAAATGCAAAAACTTATTTCAAAGCAGCAATAGCTTATTATAATGATAAATCATATGATGAAATAACTGATATATTTTAATTATAATAAAATAATAAATAAGTATAAGAAAACTATTTTAAAAGAGTTTTCTTTTTTATTTTTAAATACATCAGAATTCATTAAATCAAAAATTGATTATGTTTGATTAATTTTAATATTTTTTGACAAAAAAATAAAAGAGATATAATTATACAAATATTTCTTAATAAGACATT
>CAZCCA010000064.1:0-3958 GCA_964497215.1 uncultured Candidatus Peribacteria bacterium
TATAAATATCTAATTTTTATTTATTTTCATTTTTAGCTTCTCTTTCAGCTTTTTTCTTGGCATATTCTTTTTCTTTTTTCTTTTTATCATCTTCAAATTTTTTAATTTCTTCTTGTTTTGGAATTCTTTTTAATCAAACTCTATTTTTATCTAAATCAACTTGAATAACTTCAAATTCAACCTTATCTCAAAGATTTACATAATCTTCTACTTTATTAGCTCTAAGTGGTGATAATTTTGAAATATGTATCATTCCAGACTGTTTACCTCTATACTCAATAATTGCTCATATTCAATCTATTATTTTTATAACAGTTCAAGTGTCCTTATATCATTCTGTTGGTTTCCATAACATAGCTTCCATATCAGCAATAGCTTTTTTACCTCATTCTTGATTTTCTGCTGTTATAGTTGTATTTCCATCTTCAGCAATAGAAATCTTTACTCAATATTCTTTTTCCATTCTTTGAACATTTTCTCATCATTTACCTATAACTTTTTTAATATCATCTTCTTTAATCTTTATATTCATAATCAAAGGAGCATATGGTGATAATTCTTTATTTACCTCTGGTTGAATTTCTAACATTTTTCACATAATAAAGTCAGTTGCTTCATGTCATTGAGCAAAGGCTTCTTTAAAAATATTCATAGATAAACCTTTTATTTTTACATCAAGTTGTAAAGCTGTAATACCATTTTTTGATCTAGTAAGTTTAAAATCCATATCTCAAAGAAAATCTTCTTGAGCTTGAATATCACTTAATATTTTATATTTTCAAGTATTCTCATCATAAATCATTCACATTGCAACTCCAGAAACTGGTGATTTAATTGGAACTCATGCTTGCATAAGACTCATAGTAGAACCACATACTGAAGCCATAGAACTAGAACCATTACAAGTCATTATTTCAGAAACTACTCTCATAGTATATGGAAATTCTTCTTCACTTGGTAATACAGGAACTAATGCTCTTTCAGCTAATGCTCCATGACCAATTTCTCTTCTACCAACACCTCTCATCATTCTAACTTCTCAAACTGAATATGGTGGAAAATTATATTGATGAATATATCTTTTACTATCTTCAGGCATCATTCATTCCATAACCATTTGATCATCAGGACCTCATAAAGTAGCTATTGTTAATGCTTGAGTCATACCTCTTTGAAATAATGCTGAACCATGAGTTCTAGGTAACAATCCAGTTTCTCCATTAATTTGTCTTACTTCATTTACTGCTCTACCATCAAGTCTCCTACCTTTTTCTAAAATATTTTTTCTCATTACTTCTTTTACTCTTTTATATACAAGAGCTCCTACTTCATTTTCTTCTATTTTTTTAACTTCTTCTACTGAGCAAGATTCTCAAATATTTCAATTTGATTCTTCTATAATATGTCATTTTGAAGCTAAATATTCTCTAGTTTCAATATCTAGTTTATCTAATTCTTTTTGAAATTCTTTTTTTCATTTATCATAAAGAACTTCCATTTTTTCAGCAGTTAAAAATTCTTTTACAATATCATAAAGAGATTCATCTGGTTTATTAAAAGTAGCTACTATTTCAGGAATACCAAATTGTTCTTTATAGTCAGTAATAAAATCTATTTGAGCATTACAAATATCTTTTACTATTTTGTGAGCAAACTCTAGTCATTTTAACATTTCTTCATCACTAACTTCATTTGCTCCAGCTTCAACCATAGTTATAGCATCAAGTGTTCAAGCAATAGTTAAATTCAATTTTGCATTTTTTTCTTCCTCTACAGAAGGATCTGAAACAAAACTTCAATCATCATTCATAATAATTTTAATACCAGCAACTGGTCATTCAAAAGGTGCTCAGCTCATCATTAAACCTAATGAAGCAGAAGTAACTCACCAAGTACCTAAATCTTTTTTTCATGTAGCAGATAAAACAGAAAGAATTATTTGAGTATCATTTATAATTCATTTTGGAAACATAGGTCTTATAGGTCTATCTATAAGTCTAGCAGTTAAAGTAGCAATATCACTAGGTCTTCATTCTCTTCTTTGAAATCTATTACCTCAAATAGTACCAGTAGCATAAAATTTTTCTTGAAAATCTACTACTAAAGGGAAAAAATCTGCTTTTTTATTTAATCATTCAGTTTTAAATCATACAGAAGTAAATAATACATTATCTTCAGTATCACTCATAGTAACAGCTCAACTAGTAAGTAAACCAATTTTACCAGTTTCAAAGCTATATTCTTTACCGTTAAATGTATAACTCTTTTTAATAGGAACTAATTCAACAGCATTTTTATCAGATAAACCTATCATAAATATTTATGATTAATATATAAAATATCAATAATCTATAAGCTAAATAATGAAATAATTAAATAAACAAAGTATTTACTTACTTAATAATTTCATCATTTATTCAAGCCTAAAAATTATTAAAAATATTATAATTAATAAATTATTTTAAGCAAAAAATAATAGGAGGATATTCCCCCTATTATTCTACAATTCTTAATGACTACATCCACATGATCATCCTCCACAACCTCATCATGATTGTTCTTCATTATCTTCATGTCATCATGCTTGTTCATTTATAAAAGCAATAAAACTATCTATTAAAGCTTCTACCATTTTACCATTATCAGTAATTTGTTCCCCTGTTGAGCTTGGAATAATTTGTTTAAGTAAATCTAATTGTTCAGCATATTTAGAATCTAATTCTACTATTACTTTATCTGCCATATATATTTTATTATTTTTAAAATTAATACTCATTTAGATATGAATACCTTAGTAGTATATAGATATTTTTATAAAACAAAATAAAAAAATACTAAAATGGTAATTTTTTATTTTTTCTTATTTTATCAGTAATTTTTTTCATTACTCTTTTTCTAGTCTTTATAACTTCTTCTCATCAATCTACCTGTAATTCTCATTTTTCTGATAATAAAATAGCTAATGATCTTGTAGCTGGTATTTTAGATAAGATAATATTTATAATAACCATAAGTGGAACTGATAAAAGCATTCATACTATTCCCCATATACTACCCCAAAATCAAAGTGATAAAATAATTACAAGGGGACTTAAATTTAACTTATTTCACATAAATTTCGGTTCTATTATATTTCACATAAGAACCTGTATTCATATAAGAATTGAACTTAAAAGTAATGAGTTATATAATCAAAATTCAGGTTGTACAAATGAAAATATTATAACTAATCATACAGCTATTATAGATCAAATACTTGGAATAAAGTTCAAAATAAATATTAATAATCACCAAAAAATAGCAAAGTTTAATCAAAATATAAGCATAGTAATATAACTAAGTGATGCTGTAATAAAACTTACAATACTTTTTATTAAAAAATAAGATTTTATATCTTTTTTTATTTTATCAATAATTCAAACAATCTCATATTTACTTGAGTTATTTAAAATCATTAATTGTAATTTATCTTTAAAATATCTATATTCAAGCAATATAAATAAAACATAAAATAATATAATACCTGTACTTGAAAATATTGAAGTGAATCATCCAATAATTAAAGTAAAAATATATTGAAAATCTAATTTGTTTAATATCTCTGTTAAATTTTTTGGTTCTGGAATATGTGTTAAACTAAAAAATTGTGCTATTAATTCTGTTACTCTTTCCTGATAAACAGGTAATAAATCTAAAAAATCATTTAAATTTGATCAAAGCATTTTTCAAATTCACCAGAACAAAAATATGTAAGTGGAAAGAGATAGTATAAATGATATAAAAGCTGGAATTTTAAATTTTTTAAAAAAGTTTGATAATCAAATAATAGCAAATGAAAATAAAAGAGCTATTATAAAAGGAATAATTAAACTTGCTCAAATATATAGAACATAAAAAACTATTAATAATGTTATCATAACTAATGTAACATTCATCAAAGTATTTTTTTCTTTTTTAG
>CAZCCA010000065.1:0-3872 GCA_964497215.1 uncultured Candidatus Peribacteria bacterium
AATAACAAAAAAACACACTAGATTAGTGTGTTTTTATATTTCTTTATTTTCTATAACTTCTATATGAAGATCATCAAGTTGTTCTTGTTCTATAAAAGTTGGTGCATTCATCATTAAATCTTGAGCCTTACCTGATTTTGGAAAAGCATACACTTCTCTAATATTTATTTCATCTTTTAAAATCATCATTATTCTATCCATTCAAATAGCAAATCATCAATGTGGAGGTACTCAATATTGAAATGCTTCATACATTGCTCAAAATTTTTCTTTTACTTCTTCTTCTGTTCTTCCTACTTTTTCAAATGCTTTTACAAGTGCTTCAATATCATGATTTCTTATAGAACCAGATAAAACTTCAAAACCATTACAAACTAAATCATATTGAACAGATTCTACTTCAAGTAAATTTTCTTTCTCAAATGCTTTAATTCAACCTTTTGGCATAGAAAAAGGATTATGACCAAAATCTATTTTTCAAGTAATTTCATTTAATTCAAACATTGGAAAATCATTTATCCAACAAAAAGCTAAAATATTTTTATCTATAAATTTTCAATCTTGAATATTATCAATTAATTCTGCTAAATATATTCTAAACTTTCACATATATGATTGTACAAGTTCTTTTTCTCATGCTCAGAAAAATACTGCATCTCATACTTCTAAACCAGTAACTTTTACAATTTCATTTAAATCTTCTTCACTAAAAAATTTATTTAATGGTCATTTTAATCAATCTTCTTGCATTTGAAAATAACCTAATCAAGCAGCTCAATGTTGTTTAACAAATTTTTCAAAATTTTTCATTTGAGATTTAGAAAAAATTTCATCTCATTTAGTTACTTTTAATGCTTTTATTCTATTATTTATTTTATCAGAAGCAATACTTGAAAAAATTTCATTTGTAGATCTAGCAAAAATATCAACTACATCAACTAATTCCATAGAATATCTTAAATCTGGTTTATCAGTACCATATTTTTCCATAGATTCAGCATAAGTCATACTATAGAATTTATTATCCATAATTGTTTTATTTGAAATAACTTTAACTGTATCAAAGAAATATTCTTCAACAACTTTAAAAATATCTTCTTGTTCAACAAAACTCATTTCACAATCAATTTGATAAAATTCACAAGCATGTCTATCTGCTCTAGGGTCTTCATCTCTAAAACATGGTGCAATTTGAAAATATTTATCAATTCAACCAACCATTAAAAGTTGTTTATATTGTTGAGGAGCTTGAGGTAGAGCATAAAATTTACCAGGATGAAGTCTAGAAGGAATAACAAAATCTCTAGCTCATTCAGGTGAACTAGCAGTAAAAATAGGAGTTTGAACATCTAAAAAATCTCTTGATAAAAACCAATTTTTTGTATGTGCTATAAATTTTGATCTAAATTTAATATTTTCAAGTGCTTTTTCTCTTCTTAAATCAATATATCTATGTTTATATCTAATCTCTTCATTTGCTAACTCTCAATGTCAATCAATTTCAAAAGGTGGAGTTTTACTTTTACTTAAAAGTTCTACATTATCATCAATAATAACTTCTATTTCTCAAGTTGACATTTTTGGATTTTCTTGTCATTCAGGTCTAACTCTAACCATACCTGTAACTTTTATAACATATTCACTTCTAAAAGTATCAGCTAAAGCATGTGCTTCTTTATTTATTTCAGGATCAAAAACAATTTGAGTTAATCAATATCTATCTCTTAAATCAATAAATATAATTCATCAATGATCTCTTCTATTACTTACCCAACCTGATAAAGTAACTTTTTCTCAAATATTTTTTGCAGTTAACTCATTACATTTATGTGTTCTTAGCATCTTCACTATAATTAATTTTAAAATCTTGCATATTATATGAAAAAATAGCTAAAATCAAATATTTTATACTAATATAAAAAAAAATATAGTTAATAGTTTTGACTAAAAAAAATATATATAGTAATATTTATATATAAACAATTTAATTAATATAAAAGAGAGAAAAAAATGGCAACTTTATCATATAGAATATTTAATAAACATATAAAATTAACAAGTAAGGTTATAAAAGATTTTACAAAAGAATTAAATACACTTTTTACTAAATTTAAAGCAGATAAAGATGTTGATAATTTAAACATATTAAAAAATAAATTATTAAATCTAATAGAAGAAAGTAAATCAAATATAGATAAAAAAGAAATCAAAATAATTAAAAATCTAATTGAAGAGTTTGATGAATTCTTAGATGAAGTACATAAAAATAAAGAAAAAGAAAAGCTTATTGATGTAGTAAGTGAAGTTGAAAAAAATTATAAAAAATGTAGTAGTATAGAAAATAATAAAAGAAAAAAATATGCAAAATTTTGTGTTAAAAAGAAAAAAATAAAATATGAAAAAGAATTAATTACTCTACAAGTTGAATTATTAAAATTACAAAATTATATAAAAGAAAAATGAGAAAAACTTTTAATAATTTTTGAATGAAGAGATGCAGCATGAAAATGATGAACAATTAAAAGATTTACAGAATATTTAAATCCAAGATGAGCAAGAGTAGTAGCATTAGAAAAACCAAGTGAAATTGAAAAAACTCAATGGTATTTTCAAAGATATATAAATCATTTACCTGCTTGATGAGAAATAACAATGTTTGATAGATCATGGTATAATAGAGCTTGAGTAGAACCAGTAATGTGATTTGTTACAAAAGAAAAATATAAACAATTTCTAAAAGATGTACCAAAATTTGAAAAAATGCTTGTTGATTCATGAATAAAAGTAATAAAATTTTACTTTTCTGTAAGTAAAGAAGAACAAAATAAAAGATTTGAAGCTAGAAAATATAATCCTCTAAAACAATACAAATTATCACCTATTGATAAATTTTCACAACAATTATGGAAAAAATATTCTCTAGCTGAATACAATAACTTTAAAAATACTCATTCAAAACATGCACCATGGATAATTATTAATAGTGATGATAAGAAAAAAGCTAGAATTAATGCTATTAAATATATATTAAATCAATATAATTATCCTGAAAAAATAGATAAAAAATCAATAGAATTAGATAATAAAATAATATCAAATTGAAAAAATAAAGTAAAATTACTTGAAACAGAAATAAATTTAAATGATGATTTATTTGAATAAAAAAAACTAAAATTGTATATACAATTTTAGTTTTTTTAAAAATTAAACACATCAACTATTTTTCAATTGATCATTAAATTATCTTCTTCAGATAAAATAATAGGTTTATGATAATCATCTTTTGATTCTGGTAAAAGATAAATAGTATTTCAATCCTTTTTAAACTTTTTTAATGTAGCAGCTCAATTAACTATAAATAAAAATGCATCACTAGAATTTATATTTACTTCATCTTTTCTAATAAGTACATAACTTCAATTATCAATAGTTTTTCATTTCACTTCATAATTATTCATAGAAGTTCATTCAACTTTTAAAATAAAATAATTTTGTTCATCTCAACTTATAATCTTTTTTGAAATAGGTAAAACTCAATAATTTGATTCATTAGCATCTACTAAAGGAGTTCAAGCATTAGCATAACCTAAAATAGGTATATTTAAAGTAGTTTGAAATCATATACTATTACCTAAACTAATAGATCTATATCCTCTTCATCTAGATAAAAATCATTTTTTTTCTAGTGCTTCTAGATATTGAACTACTCCCCTTTTAGATTTTTGATTTAAAAGAATAGTAAGCTCTTCAATAGTTGGAGATTTACCATTTTCTCAAATAAATTTAGTTATAACATCAAGTACATTTTGTTGTTTTTCTGTAAGCATTTTAAAAATAATTACAAATTAATATATACTGAGTATATACTAGTA
>CAZCCA010000066.1:0-3867 GCA_964497215.1 uncultured Candidatus Peribacteria bacterium
CCTAACAATACTAGCTCTAACTACTTTATCTCCTTCTTGTTTAAGTTTAGTTAGGATAACTCATTGAGTAACTCTTGAAGTTTTTCTAATACCTTTAAAACTCATTCTAATAGTTTGACCTCATTTTGAAATAAGAATCATTTCTGAAATTTTTCTATCTTCTTCAGATAACATAAATGCTCATATTAAATGCCCAGTTTTTTCAGTAACAGCCATAGCTTTTACTCAACTTCATCATCTATTTTGATTTCTATATTCATCAATTAAAGTGAGTTTTCACATACCATTTTCAGTAACTATGAAAATATATTCTTTATCTTCTCAAACTATAGCAACCTCTATAACTCTATCACCTTCTTTTAATTTAATTCATCTAACACCTCAAGCAGTTCTACCCATAGGCCTAACATCTTCTTCTGAAAATTGTATAGCTTTACCATTATTTGTAGCAATAAATATACTATCATTTCAAGAAGTAGTTTTAACCCAAGAAAGAGAATCTCATTCCTTAACTCATAAAACTTTTAATCAATTAGCTCTAATATTTTGAACTTGACTCATTTCAAGTTTCTTTACTTGTCAATTATTAGTTACAAAGAATAAATATTTAGCTTCTTCTTTTGAAATATCCATAATAGCAGCAACCTCCTCTCCTTTTTGTAATCATATAAAATTAATTACTGGTTGTCATTTTGCAATTCTATTTGTTTCTGGTATTTCATAAGCTGGAAGAGTAAATACTCTACCTTGAGTTGTAAAATATAGTAAATCAGAATGATTTTTTGTAGGAATAATTAATTTAATTTCATCATCAGATTTAGATCAAGTTGCTACTCATTTACCACCTCTTCTTTGTGTTCTAAAACTATCAGACTTAAGTCTCTTAATATATGAATTTTTTGTTAAAACAACAAATACATCATTATTTGGAATTGTATCTTTTGGATTAAATTCTCAAATCTTTCCTTCATTTACTTGAGTTCTTCTATCATCACCAAATTTATCTTTAATTTCATCAAGCTCTTCATTTATAATAGAAACTATTCTTTCAGGTTTTTCTAAAATATCTTTTAAATCTGCAATAATTAATAATTTTTCATTTAATTCATCTTCTAATTTTTTTCTTTCAAGACCAGCTAATTTATTCAATTTCATTTCTAAAATTGCATCTGCTTGAATTTGTGAAAAATCAAATTTAGCCATCAAATCATTTTTTGCAGTTTCTTTTGTTTCTGCTGCTTTAATAGTTTTTATTATTTCATCTATATGATCTAATGCTTTTTTTAAACCTTCTAAAATATGAGCTCTTGCTTCAGCTATTTTTAATTCATAAATAGTTCTTCTTTTTACTACTTCTTTTCTATGATCAATAAATGCTTCTAAAAATTCTTTAAGATTATGTAATTTTGGCTGAGTTCATCTTTCTCATAAACCAATCATATTATAACCAAAACTTGTTTGAAGTGGTGTTAATTTATATAAAAGATTTAATACTTTTTTAGGAAAAGCATCTTTTTTTAATTCTATAATTATTCTTACACCTTCTTTATTTGATTCATCTCTTAAGTCAGATATTCATACTATTTTTTTATCTCTAACTAAATCAGCTATTTTTTCTATAAGTGATGCTTTATTTAATTGATAAGGTATTTCAGAAATATGAATAATATTTCTACCTTTTTTATTTTGTTCTATATTTGCAACTCATCTAACTTTTACTGAACCTCTACCTGTAGAATATGCAGTTAATAAAGCTTCTTTATCATAAACTATTCATCCAGTAGGAAAATCTGGTCATTTAATAAACTCCATTAAATCTTCAACTGTAATTTCATCAGGATTTGAAACTGATAATAAATGTTGAATAGCAGCAATTAATTCTCATAAATTATGTGGAGGTATATTAGTTGCCATACCTACTGCAATTCACATTACTCAGTTCATAAGTAAATTTGGAATTCTTGTAGGTAAAACTGTAGGTTCTTGTTTTGTAGTATCAAAATTATCTCTAAAATCTACTGTTTCTTTTTCTATATCAGCAAGCATAGCTTCAGCTAATTTTGTCATTTTTGCCTCAGTATATCTATATGCAGCAGCATTATCCCCATCCATAGATCAAAAGTTACCTTGACCATTTATAAGTGGATATCTAAGTGAAAAATCTTGAGCCATTCTTACCATAGCCTCATAAACAGAACTATCACCATGAGGATGATAACTTCATAGTACATGTCAGACAACAGTTGCTGATTTTCTATATTTTGCACTAGCTCTTAATCATTGTTCATGCATAGAATACATGATTCTTCTATGAACTGGTTTAAAACCATCTCTAATATCAGGCAAAGCTCTTGATACAATTACACTCATTGCATAATTAATATATCACTCTTCCATATCTTCTCTAATATCTCTATCTGTATCTCATGAATATGTAAGTCAAGCTGGAATTTCTAATCAAGCTTGCTCTTCATTATTTTCTTCACCATCAATTTCTGGATTTATATTTTCTGACATATTTGTACTAATTTAAGGACATAAAATATTACTATTTAAATATACTGATTTTCTCTTAGTAATCAAGAAAAAATAGTATTTAATGTTAAAAAACAAATAAATATAAAAACAAATTTTGTATATTTTTATACTCACTTATAATAAAAATAATATTTATTAATATTAATAATAATGAAAGTAATTATATTAGCAGCATGAGAATGAAGTCGTCTAAGACCATTTACAAATACAATTCCAAAACCTCTTATAAAAATATGCTGAAAAAGTATTATAGAATATAATTTGGAACATATATATAAATATGTAAATGAAATTATAATAGTTATAAAATATAAATGAGAATTTATTAAAAAAACTCTATGATATAATTATAAATGAGTAAAAATAAGTTATGTTGAACAATGAGAAAAAAAATGAACAGCAGCTGCATTAATATGAATAAAAACTTGATTTGATGTATTAATTATGAATTGAGATAGTATCTTTGAAAAAGAAGATTTAGAAAATATTATAAATCATCCTTGATATTGAGTATTAGTAAAAAAGGTAGATAATCCAGAAAAATACTGAATATTTAAGCTAGATAAATCAAATAATATAAATCAAATAATTGAAAAACCAAAAGAAAATATATGAAATTTAGCAAATTTATGAGTATATAAATTTAATGAAAAAATAATAGAAATTTCAGAAAAAATTAAAATATCAAATAGATGAGAATATGAAATAACAGATGCTATTAATGAATTTGTAAAAAAATTCCCTTTTAAAGCTATAGAAATAAAATGAGAATTTATAGACATCTGATACCCTTGGGATATATTGACAGCAAATAAATATTTTCTAGATAAATTAACAAAAAATCAAATAAGATGACAAATTGAAGAATCAGTAACTATTAAATGAAATATTATATTAGAAGAATGAGCAATTTTAAAGTCATGAACATATATAGAATGAAATGTATATATTTGAAAAAATACAAAAATTTGACCTAATATTTATATTAGATGAACAACAGTCATATGAGAATGATGTAAACTATGAAATGCAGTAGAAGTAAAAAATTCTCATATTTGAGATAAAACAAATATAGCACATTTAAGTTATTTTTGAGATTCTATAATTTGAAATAATGTAAATATAGGTGGTTGATTTGTTACTGCTAATTTAAGACACGATAAAGCAAATATAAAAGTACCAGTTAAATGAATATTAACTGATACATGATTATATAAATTATGAGTAATTATATGAGATAATTGTAAAACATGAATAAATTCATCATCTATGCCATGAAGAGTATTAGAAAATAATACTTTTACAAATCCATGAACAATAATAAAATAA
>CAZCCA010000067.1:0-2047 GCA_964497215.1 uncultured Candidatus Peribacteria bacterium
ATTTTTTTCATAGTATTTATTAGATAATATTATATGTTTTTAAAACTATTAGTTTTAGCTTTCCCAGAAATGATTAAATATAAATGATATGGACTTTGTAAAAGTCATTTTCATATTTTATACAATACATCAACTGTAGTAATTATAGAATTTGCTGTTCCTAATGCTAATCATAATATATGTTCATGAGGTTTTGTAGGATTTTTAGCTATTTTAATAAGTTTAGCTGGTAAGTAATCATCTATTTTATTTTTAAAGTTTTCAATTTGTATATTATCTAAATTATCAATATCTTTTTTTAATGCTTTGATTTCAAGTTTAGAAGAATTTTCAATTAATTCTAATGCTCATTTTAATGTAAAAAATAATTGTTCTAATTTTTTATCATTTAATTTATTTTCATTACTTTCTTCTTGTTTTAATTCATTTTTAAGAGAATCAAGAGAAATTAAAGTTTCATTTTTTATTAGTTGTTCAGTTTTTTCTTTATCAATTCAAAATTTGTTAGCTATATCTATAGCTAACTCTTTTAATAGTTTTTGTTTATCTATTTTTGAATTTATTTTATCATTTTTTTCTATACTCATTTTAATTTTGATTAGTTGTATCTGTTTTTGAATTTCAAACTTCTATTTTATCTAGTTCTATTTTAGCTATTTTTCAAAATTCTCAGTTTTTATCAAGTGAAATAGTTTTTTTAAAATATATAAAAGCTTTATCTAAATTTCACATTTTAGTTTCTAGTTTTGCTTTAACTAGATTTAACATAGGATCTTTAGTATTTATTTTTAATCATGAATTTATATATTCTTCAGCTTGTTTAAAATCATCATTATTTTGTTCTAGCAGTATCCATCACATATATCAATTAAAAGTTTCAGACTTTGGATATTTTTTAATTGCTTTATCAGTAATTGTTTTAGCTTCATCTAATTTATTATTTACTATATGATAATAAATAGCTAATTCATAATCATTTTCATTTATCTGATTAGGGAAGTCATTTATTATAGATGTAAATATTTTTAGCATTCTATTTGTTTCTCAAAGCTCATAATAGTTTAATAAAATTCTTCTTTGGATATCTAGTTTATCTGGAAATCATAGTTTTAGTGCTTTTTGAAAATGAATATTACTTAAAACATAGTCATGTAATTTTTCATAAATTCTACCAGTAAAATAACTTGCTTCATAATCATTATCTACTAGTTTATTATACTTTATTAAATATATTTTTGCTTGTATATAATTTCAAAGTTCATAATAACTTTTTGCTACTATTTTTAAAAGTGGTTTATAGTCTTTTTTATCTTTTAATATAGTTTTAGATGTTTCTATTGCTATAGGATAAAGTCAGTTTACAAAAAATACACCAGAAACTAATGCTCACTTATATGATAAATCATCTAGTTTTGAATTTTTATAATTATTTAGTGCAGTTTTTATATCTAAAAGAGGAGAGAAGTTAATTTGTCTTTCTATAATTTCTCATGAAGCTGTTTTTATCTCTTCATCAAAATAATCTTGAAACTTTTGTTTACAAAATGAAAAATCTTGTTTACATCTAAGAGAATTTTTATAATAAAATAATTGTTCTTCACTTAATCATAGAGTATCTAGTTCTCATAAAATATAATCTATATTTTTGCTATTTAATTCTTTTGAAGAAATTAATGCTTTTGCTACTAAATCTTTATCCAATCTATCATAGTCTTTTATTTTGCTAAAATAAAAATATGATTTATTAAATTTTTTTAGATTATAATAAACTTTTGCTATGTCATTTATAACTCCACTATCATTTGGAACTTGTTTATAAATTTGTAGATATTTTACAAGAGCACTTGTATAGTCTCAATTTTTAAAATGAATATCTCATTTTAATATTAATCATCTTAGTCTTAATTTTTTTCTTATAATTTCTATTTTTTTCTTTCTTTCTTCTATTTTTTTAATAGATTCTAATCTAGCTTGTTCTTCTTTTGAAATTTTTGGTTTTTCAGCTTGTTTTGTTTTTATTGTTTGTCATGTATTACTTGTTTCATTA